>JANPAU010000110.1:0-18531 GCA_031430055.1 Akkermansiaceae bacterium
CCAATTGCGGTGAACCCGGGGGTGGCACCCGTCCCGGTCCATGCGGCATTCGCCGTGGAGATCTGCCCACTGGTGATCTGGCCGCCGTACACGGCGTTCACCGTCTGGTTCAGGCTGACGTCGCCACTGACGGTTGCTCCCGCGAGGGATGAAAGATTGAAGTGCATGTAGGTCGCATCGGTGGCGGTTGGATTGCGCCAGTAGATGCCCATGTCACCGCTGTTGTTGTTAAAATTCCCGAGGCTGTCGCCTATTGCCCGCGCCTGGTCGGTCGCGGTGATGGTGAAAGCCCCCGTGCTGGAGCCGTAGCTATAATCCACCGCCTGGGCGGTGGAACCGAGCATGAGCGCGAGTGCGGAGGCGAGTGGGAAGGACAGACGGGCGATGGATGGAATGCGGAGTTTCATAATTTTGGATTGGGGATTTATAACGAGAGAGAAAGCGTTGGCCGGAAGCTTCTGAAAAAACAGACCGGAGAGCGTGGGAAAAGGGATCGACCGCGTGGGTTGATGGCGGGGGGATGGGCGGGAGTGAGACGCATTGCTGAAATGTCTTATTGTAAACGACAGATCACAAATGCCATAATTGTATTCGGATCGAATCCACCGGAAATCTAGAAATATTTACGCTCGCAACCTTACCGGGAGTGGATAGGTTCGATGAATGCCTCGTCTGCCCCTTCTTTCCCCTTCCCAACAAGTCGCCAGACACCTGCGGGAGGAACTCCAGAGGGGCGTATGGAGAGAGGAAATGCCGGGCATTCCCTATTTAGCGGCGGAGTTGGGGCTCGATGCCAAGACAGTCATTGCTGCCCTCCGACTCTTGGAAGAGGAAGGGATACTGGAACATCAGGGAAACGGCCGACGGCGACGGATCGTTGAACTTGCCAGTCCGCCTTCACCATCCCTGCGGCTGGCGATTCTCTTGGGCGAGGCTGCGGACGGAAAACTGGAATATATGACCGACCTCCAGCACCGGCTGCGGGAAAATGGCCATTCTCCCTTTTTCTTCAAGCAGTCGATGGTCGAAATGGGAATGGACGTGCGGCGAATCGCCCGCATGTGGTGGAGCGGACCGACGCGGCTGCTTGGATCGTGCTCTCTGGCTCGCGGGAGGTTTTGGAATGGTTCTCCGCGAGGCCGACCCCCGTTTTCGCCATGTCCGGAAGGCGGCGCAAGCTACCGATCCCGAGCGTGGGACCAGACATGCTCACTGCCTGCGCGGCGGCCACGTGCGAACTGATCCGCCTGGGGCATCGGCGCATCGTGATGCTCGTCCGTCCGCGGCGGCGCTTGCCGGAGCCGGGGGCGTTCGAGCGGGCGTTTCTGGATGAACTGGTACGCCATGGTATTCCAACGAGTGAATACAATCTGCCCGCCTGGGATGAGTCAATCCACAGCTTCCACGCCCGTCTGGAGTCGCTGTTCCGCGTCACCCCGCCGACTGCGATGATCATTGACGAGGTGCCGCTGCTCATCGCGGTGCAGCAATTCCTTGCTTGGCGACGGCTGCGAGTGCCAATTGACGTGTCTCTAATCTCCACGGAAAACACACCGGCACTGGATTGGTGTCAGCCAGCGGTCGCCCACATCCGTTGGGAATCGGAACCCATTGTCCGCCGAGTGCTGCGGTGGGCGGCTAACGTGAGTGCCGGCAGAAGCGACCTGCGCCAAAGCATCACGCCCGCCAAGTTTGTTCCCGGCGGGACGATCGGTCCGGCTCCCGAAAGGTAACAACGGACGCCGAACCCGGCGCGTGGATCGTAAGCGGTCAGGTGATGAACGCCTCCTTCACTTTCAGCGAGCTGTCATTGCAGCCGAGCGGTCACTCGATGAGCGTGCATCAATCCGGCTCGCGTAAATGGGGTCAAAAATGGGGTCCCAAATAACAGACATTGACGACTTGTTTCGCGTCCTCGCATCGTGACATTTTCGAAGACCACGCCGCCGTCCCGTTCGCCGCCGAGTTCGTGACAGTTTTCCGCAAGCATCTCGCCGCGAAAGGAGGTCGCCCGTGGTGAACCTAACCAGCGCCGCACTTAAGGCATGCGGAAGTGTGGTATGGGAGTTTGGCTTTTTCGGCGTGACCGGTGGCCAACAGCGCGTCAGTTTCCCCACGTAAATAGGGTCAGGAGACGCATTTCAACAAATTCGGGCGATGTTTTCATCCATCGACTGTTGTCTGCTGGCGTCCATCCTGAAACAAGGCTGGTGGTGGCGCGGCCTCGCCGCAGACCGCATGACAATGTGGGGGAAAGCTGGATGCCAAGGGGAGCCGGATGAGCTCGGCTTGGGCTGAACTTTCGCGATCCATTGACATGCGCTCCCGGCGGTAGCGCGCCACCTTTGTGAATCGGGTCATGAATCGGGTACCGGTCCCAAATAACAGACATTGACGGGTGACGGGTAGTCTCGTGGTTCTTTTGGATGGCAAGACCATTGCAATATCAGGCGGCACGCGCCCTGAAGACACTTGTATGGAAACTGGGAATATGATAGGCTACTGATAAATGATTGCTAGCCCGCCAACGTGTGAAAAAATGATTCCAGCAGGAAAGGCTGAATGTCTGTTATTTGGGATTGCGGTAGGAGCCGCCGTTTCTGGCGTCCCCCCGCGCAGATCCTTACGTGAGGAACTCACCTCATACGGCTCGTGGCCGGAGCGACTGGCTAACTTTTCTCTGTAAGACTCATTCATACTCGATTTCAAAGCGGTTTATCCCGGCGCTTTCACCGACCCCGTGCAAAAATCCTCCGTGCGAGAACATCTGCGGCCTGAGCTTGCACGATCCCCACCGCAGACTGACATTCGCTCTCTGCCCGTATGCCACTTGTCCGCCACTGCCGATTTTCCGCCATCGATTTCGAATCGGCCGGAGCCTCGCGGGGAAAAACGGATAGTCCAGTTCAAGTAGGCCTCGCCTCGTGGTCGGCGGAAACCGGTCATAACGATGCATTTGTCTCTTACCTCTTCACCGATCAACCGATCCAGTGGGCGGCGAGAAAAGTCCACGGTATCGGTCCCAAGCAACTGGCAGATGCCCCTTCCCTGCTGATGTTGTGGCCAGAATTCAAACGCAGACTGGCGGGCGCGGTGGTCGTCGCCCATGGCAAGGGCACGGAGAAACGCTTTCTCCGCGCGTTCCCGGGGCATGGTTTCGGCCCGTGGGTGGACACCCTGCTTCTCGCTCGCGCAGCCTGGCCAGAGCTACCAGATCACTCGTTAGGCGCACTCTGTGATCGGCATGGACTCACGGCAGGGATTCAGGCGCTGGTTCCAGCGAAATCGTGGCATGATGCGCTTTTCGACGCCGTTGCTTCACTCGTCTTGCTCGCCCACCTCATCGAATCCTACGCTCTCACAGAAATGCCAGTGGAGGCACTGCTCCAGCCCGACACCTCAAAGTGGCATCAATTGAAACGATCATGACACTTCGGCACTTCGTCTTTGGAAGGTCCAGCAACGGCACGGTGGCCATCTGTGCATTTTTGCTAGGCGGAGCAATTGCTCACCTCGGAATGAGGAAAATCCGAGAAACCCAGACGCCTCCGCCTGAGGGTCCCAAGGAAGACGCCGCGCTTGTTCGCTCGCTACTCGGCGAGAATTTATCCGAACGCACTTTTGCCTTCGCCACCATTGCTGAAGCCTGTTCCGGCAAGCGCGTGCTTCCTCTCACTACGGATCCCGCCCACCTGCGAGTCACATCCGGCATCCACCAAGCCCTAAAAACTACCCTCGCCGAGCTCAACCAACCTAACTCTCCCGTCCGCACACTCCGACGGATCAATGAGGCGTCCAAATTTTTCGAAGACGGCATCCAAAAGCACCTCAACGAAACCCCCGGCTTGAAATGCGAAGTCCCGCCGAACCGCTCGGGCGATCACCAGCGCTCCGGCTATCCGGACCTTCGCATCATCGATCTGGAATCCAAACTTGTCTTCTACCTCGACCCCAAGCTCGTCGAAGAAGGCTCCGCCGAGAGCACCTTCCGCACCTTTTACTTCGAGCCGAAAAACGAAACCCTTAAAATCACCGACGACGCCGTGCATCTGCTCGTCGGCATCGAGCACGACGGCAAGGACCAACTCTGGACCTTCACTGGCTGGCGTTTAGTGGATCTATCACAACTGCGCGTCCGCCTCAAAGCCGAGTTCCAAGCGGCCAATGCAGACCTTTACCGGCACACTCGCGCTAAATCTCGTCAAGAGGTCGGGCAGAGCACCAAGGAGAGGGAATGGGGCGAAGAACCCGAAAAATAACTGGCACCACTACCAAGCCATACTCTTATACCGTTGTGTCCATTTCCCGCCTGCCTCCGCTCAATTTAAACAAACACGAAACCACGCGTTGCCATCTTTGTGGGGAAGATTTCCTTTGTGCCGTAACCCGCGGCTGGATGTGCCCCTGCGCTGAGATCGAGCTTACTCCCGAGCAATCCGAGCAAATCCAATGGAAAACCGGTAGCACCTGCGTTTGTAACCACTGCCTCATACGCTTGCGTGATGAGATGGGTTGAGACGGGGCGGTTCACCTAACTGTTGGGAAATGATCCCAGCCGTATGATCAGCCCCACGCCTACCCTTGATCCGAATCTTTCGGAATCCGAGACGGCGGACGCCGCAAGGAAGAGAAGATCAAGGTTCCTCGACTCCCTCTTCGATCACTTCATCCTCACCGACCGGGATGGCTCGGATCGCACGGCGTGGTTCCGGTGGGGCGATATCCGTTTGCTCAGCAGCAACTTCATCCACGGCGTCTCTGCCCGTATTCAAGGGTTCGACAGGTAGCGCTTTGAGCAGTTTACCCACCGGACTTCCGGGCGGTAAGTTGATGTTGTCTGGATCTTCCGGTAAGGCTTCAGGCACGGCCTCGGCCTTCGGCGCGTTCTCATCCACGACGATCAGAGCCTTCTTTGGCGGGGCGATGGTGTCCTTGATCTCATCTTTGATGCCTTCGAAAAAGCGCTTCACCATGGGCGCGGCCATCCGCCCACCGGACACTGTTTCCCCAGGGCGTCCCTCGTAAAGGACGGCGAAGGCGTAGCGGGGATTGTCGCGAGGAAGAAATCCGGCAAACCAAGCAAGGCGCTGATCTTTCGACTGCGGTCCCCATTGGGCGGTTCCAGTCTTTCCGCAAAGGGTGGTGTAGCTGAGGCCCGCACTTTGGCCGGTGCCGCCGCCGCCGTTGACGACGTCTGCCATGCCGTCTTGGACGGTTTCGACCGCCTTTGAGTCAACGCTGAGCCAGTTCTTCCGCGAGGGGACGGCGGCTTGCACGACGCGCCCACGGGTATCCTGCACCTGGCGGATGAGTTGGAGCTTGGGCAGAGCTCCCCCGTTAGCGATGCCGGCCATGGCTTGGGCGACTTGCAATGGCGATGCTAGCAGACTTCCTTGGCCGATCGAAAGGTTCGCGGTGTCGCCGTCGAGAATTCTGCGCTTTTCGTTCTTCAGCATCCACTCGTCACTTGGAACCAGTCCAGGACTCTCACCGATCAGGGGAAGTCCGCTGCGCTCACCGAAACCGAGGCGGCGTGCAAGACTCAGGAACGCTGAAGGACCGACGTCGATACCGACTTGATAGAACCACGTATTGCAAGAGCGAGCGAGTGCGCGCTTGACGTTGATCGAACCCTCTGGGGTTTTACTCCAATTGTTAAAAGTAGTCCTTCCGATATTAATCGCTGCCGGGCAGTAAATTTCCGAAGTCGCCGTGACCGTGCCATTGTTAAGCGCCGCAAGCGCGACGATCGGCTTGAAGGAGGAAGCCGGCGGATAGGCCGACTGGAATGCCCGGCCAAACAAGGGCTGGGAAACATCTGCCTCCAAAGCTTTGAAATCCACTTCATTGATGCCAGGGATGAAATTGTTCAGATCGAAAGATGGCCGCGAAGCCATGACGAGCACCTCGCCCGTGACGACGTCGATCACGACGAAAGCCCCCCGGCGGCAGCCTTTCTTTAAGGTTTCCTCAGCGAGTTTTTGCCACTCCAGATCGATGGTGGTCACGACCGTGCCGCCTGGCTTGGGCCGCTTGACTTGCTCTTCAAGCAGCTTATTTCCGGACTCATCGAAGAGCAATCGCTTCATGCCGGGTTCGCCTGTTAGCTGGGTGTTAAAGATCTTTTCAAGACCCGCCCGGCCTTCGGATTCTTCCCACAGCGGTTCGTTGAAATTGATCGCGCCGGTGGGCAACTTCCCAACGCTGCCTGAGTATCCAAGGATGTGTGCAGCCAATTCGCCCTCTGGATACGTGCGTCGGTAAATCGGGTGCAAAATCAGACCGGACGTGAGCTTGGTCTCGATGTCACGAGCTTCTTTCTCGCCGATCTGACCGCTCACTAACAAGGGCAACCAGCGGCGATGTCGATAGTGGTCGTAAATTTCCTCATCCGTCTTCGGCACCGCGTTTTTTACCAGCACAAGTAGCGCGTCGAGCCGGGTGCGCGCCCAGTTGACGACGAAATCCCGGTCGGCATTCTCAAATTGGCGAAATTGTAAGCCAACTTGATAGGCCACCCGATTCTGCGCCAGCGGCGAGCCGTCGCGGTCCACGATTTGCCCACGGGGAGCAGGAATTTTCATGGTAATCGCCCGCGCATCCTTGCGGGTGTTGATGGCTCCGTCCGCCGCACCACGAGCGGCAGGTGCCTCTTGCGAAAGCGTATTGGAGGCGATGACCGGAGTCGGCAAAATTTGAGCACAAATCGGTAGCGTCGCGAGACACGAAACCAGCGAAAGTCGGATCGGAAACAGGGAGCACGCCATATAGGTCCAAGGAACGTAGCGCGTAAATTGGGCAAGGCAACGCTCAATCCCAGCCGGATTTCTCAGGAAAATGAGGTCCAACGCGGGAAGAGCCGCACTTGTCGTGGATCAGATGCCGTGCATGATTGACTCAATGAGCGATTGGAATTTCATGTCAGTGATCATCTTGGTGGGCGTTTTCGTGCTTTGGAAACTGGAATTCGCAGCAACATTGATGAATCTGAAGGCTTTCCCTAGCAGGGTTCCACAAGCCCTCTCCGACCTGATGGATGCCGAGAAACTGGAAAAGGCACGCACTTACCTCGTGACAAACGCCCGCTTCGGCATCCTCCAATCCACATTCTCGCTGACGGTGTTGCTGATCTTCTGGGTCATCGGCGGCTTCGGTTGCTTGGACAGTCTTTCGCGGTCCTTCACCCCCTCACCCGTCATCGCTGGGCTGATTTTTCTCACTTTTTTATTTCTTGGCCAAAGTCTGATCTCCCTGCCCTTCTCGATTTACGACACCTTCGTGATTGAGCAAAAATTTGGATTCAATCGAGCCACGCCCGCCACCTTCATCATGGATCGGCTTAAGGGACTGTTACTTGCAGCGATCATCGGGCTACCACTCGCCGCTGTTGTGCTGTGGATTTTCGGAAATGTCGCCCACGCCTGGTTGTGGGCCTGGGCCGTGGTGACGGCATTCCAGTTGATCCTCACCTACCTCGCGCCATCACTGATCATGCCGCTTTTTAATAAATTCACGCCGATGCCAGACGGCGAGCTCAAGCAGGAAATCGAAGCACTCGGCGTGAAATGCGGATTTCCTCTCACCGGTGTATTCGTGATGGATGGCTCCAAGCGCTCCACCAAAGCAAACGCATTCTTCACCGGCCTCGGTAAGCAGAAGAAGATTGCCCTGTTCGACACGCTGGTAGAGAAGAGCAGCAAGCCCGAACTCCTCGGCGTGCTCGCCCATGAAATCGGCCATTTCCGCTGTGGCCACATCAAACAACGGCTCGCTGTGGGCATCCTCCAGACGGCGGTCATTTTTTTCCTGCTAGGTCTCGCCACCGATCCTGAAGGAAAATTCGCTCGCCTGTTATTCGACGCGTTCGGGGTGAAGCAGATTTCCCCGCAAGTCGGATTGGTGCTCTTCAGCATCATGCTGGAACCCGTGAGTAAGATCCTCGGCGTCTTGGCGAACGCCTGGTCGCGCCGGCACGAGTTCGAGGCAGACGCCTACGCCGCCCGGGTCACTGGCGATGGAACTGCACTCGGCGAGGCATTGAAAAAAATGACTGCCGACCATTTATCCCATCCCTCCCCTGCCCCGCTAAGAGTCTGGTTGGACTACTCCCATCCGCCGTTGATCCAGCGGCTGGAAGCCTTACAGGCGAAGTCATCACATCCGTGAAAAATGGATGGTGAGGTGGGCTGAACAACGCTTGCGCTCGGCCGGAGCATCGCTTAAAACATCCGGGATGAAACGCAGACTTGCCCTTATTGCCCTCGTTCTTTTCCCGGTCCTTGCTTCGTGCGAACCCGCAAAAGTCGCCGAAAAACCCGCCACTACCGCTCCTACCAAGGTGGCGAAAGTCCGGCTCAAAACCACCAAAGGTGACATCGTCATCGCCATGGATGCCGAAAAGGCCCCCGTCACGGTCGAGAACTTCCTCGGCTACGTGAAAAAGAAACAATACGACGGCACGGTTTTCCACCGCGTCATCGACGGATTCATGATCCAAGGCGGCGGCTTCACCCAAGAAGGCCAAGTCCTTACCGAGAAATCGACTGGCAAGGGCATCGTCAACGAAGGCAAAAACGGACTCAAGAACGCCCGTGGCACCATCGCCATGGCCCGCACCAATGATCCTAACAGCGCTACTGCCCAATTCTTTATCAACGTAGTGGACAACGACATGCTCAACTTCCCTAACAACGGTGGCTACGCCGTATTCGGCAAAGTCGTCGAAGGAATGGATGTCGTGGATAAAATCAAAGCCAGCAAAACCCGTGCCGACGCACGTCTCGGTGGCGATGTCCCGGTGGAACCAGTGACCATCACCACCGCCAGCATCGAATGATGCAGCTCTGGCTCTGCCCGCTCCTCGCCTTCCTGCTAGGGTCGATTCCTTTTGGCCTGATCATCGCGAAGGCCAAGGGCATCAACATCCGTGAGCATGGCTCCGGTAATATCGGCGCAACCAACGTGCTGCGCATCGTCGGTAAAAAATATGGAATCGCCTGTCTTCTCCTAGATGCCCTCAAGGGCTTCATCCCGGTGGTCATCGCGGTCAATTTGATCCAAATTGCCGGGAAAAACGTCGGGTTCTTCCACATTGATGCGCTTGATTCATTTACTCTGCTTCTCCCTGCGGCAGAGCAGTTCAAGGGACAGCTTCTCCACGTTGTCACCGCCCTAGCTGCCGTGCTGGGACACAACTACTCGCCGTGGGTCGGATTCAAGGGCGGCAAGGGCATCGCGACTTCCGCCGGCGTTTTGCTCGCCTTGATGCCTGCCGGTGTTGTTCTACTTGCGCTCGTTTGGTTAGTCGTCTTCGCCATCAGCCGCTACGTGTCCCTCGCCAGCATCGTCGCAGCTGCCTCACTTCCCTTGATCACCCACATCGGCGCTCGATTCCACCACTTAAATAACGACAAAGCTCTGCCCACTCTTTGGCAAGCCGGCACCTGGAATAGACCCTTGTTTTTCTTCAGCGTCATCATCGCCGTGCTCGCCATTTGGAAGCACCGGACGAATATCCAACGGCTGCTCGCAGGCGCGGAACATCGCTTCACCCGCAAGAAAAAATCCACCCATGCCTGACTCTAACTTCACCTCCGCAGCGATCCTTGGCTCAGGCTCATTTGGCACGGCCATGGCCAAGCTGCTGGCCCCGAAACTCGGGGAAATCCTCCTCATCGGCCGCGACCCGGAA
Organism: Akkermansiaceae bacterium; assembly: GCA_031430055.1. Taxonomy (GTDB): domain Bacteria; phylum Verrucomicrobiota; class Verrucomicrobiia; order Verrucomicrobiales; family Akkermansiaceae; genus Luteolibacter. The sequence goes on from JANPAU010000110.1 coordinate 9,692, forward strand.
ACGGCGGACACCATCAATCGGGAACACCGAAACCCTCACTACCTCAGCGGCGTCCAGCTTCAGGAAAACGTGCGGGCCTCGATCACCCCCGAGGACGCGCGGGGTCATCCACTCATCATCTTCGCCGTCCCCACTTCCGCCACGCGCCAGATGGCCTTCACACTCGCCGCTGCCCATCTCTCGCCCACCGCCACTTTGCTCTCGTGCGCGAAAGGCATCGAAAAATCCACCGGCGACCGGATGAGCCAAGTGCTGCGGGAAGTCTTCCCCACCCATCCGATCGCCGTCCTGTCCGGCCCCAATCACGCCGAGGAAATTGCCGCAGGCATGGCAACCTGCGCCGTCATCGGCTCAGACGACCATGCGCTCGCCGTCCGTCTTCAGGAACTTTTCACCTTCCCTAACTTCCGCTCCTACACCAGCGACGACCTCGCCGGCATGGAGTTCGGCGGGGCGGTGAAGAATGTTTACGCCATCGCCGCCGGCATGGCTCACGGCCTCGGACTTGGTGACAATGCCGTCGCAGCTCTCGTCACCCGCGCACTTGCTGAAATGAGCCGCCTCGGCACCGCCCTGGGTGGCCGGATGGAGACCTTTGCCGGACTTTCCGGCATGGGCGACCTCATCGTCACTTGTTTCTCCGAACACTCACGAAATCACCGCGTCGGCCTCGCCCTTGGTAGCGGCAAAACGCTGGAAGAAGCCGTCGCCTCGCTCGGCATGGTCGCGGAAGGTGTTCCTAACACGCTCTCGATTCATGAGGCTGCCCGCCGCTTCGGAGTGCGCACCCCCATCATCGACGCCGTCTTCGGAATTCTCTACGAAGGCAAGCCAGCCCCTCTCGCCATGCGCGAACTTCTCACTCGCGATCCACGCCCCGAACACAGCTGATTTCATGCACGAAATTCTCGATCTTTTTCTCCACCTCCCCGAGCACCTTCGTACCTTCATCAGCACGAATGGCAACTTGGTTTATGGACTTCTGTTCCTCATCATTTTCTGTGAGACGGGTCTCGTCATCACTCCGTTCCTTCCCGGCGACTCACTGCTCTTCGCCATCGGCGCGATCGCAGCCGACCCCACTTCCAATCTCAACATCTGGATCGCAGCCATCATCCTGATCGTCGCGGCCATTTTGGGAGACACCGTCAACTACTGGATTGGCCGGAAATTTGGCGCATGGATGATGCGGAAATTTCCGAAAATCGTCAAACCAAGTCACATCGAGAAAACCAACGAATTTTTCATCCGCTACGGCGGCAAGACGATCATCATCGCCCGTTTTATCCCAATCGTTAGAACCTTCGCCCCCTTCGTCGCAGGTTCCGGAGAAATGGAATATCGGCGCTTCATGTTCTTCAACGTGATCGGCGCCTTGCTCTGGGTCGGACTCATTCTCCCGTGTGGTTGGTTTTTCGGAAACATCCCCATCGTCAAGGCAAACTTCGAACTCGTCGTGCTGGGCATCATCGGGATTTCCATCCTCCCGATGGTCATCGAGATCGCCCGCGCGAAGATGAAGAAGACATCGAGCGAGCTAGCTGAAAAGTAGGCGTGGCGAATCCCCTTCCCGAATCGGCTCGGTTCATGCTTAAAGTCGCCCGCGCATGACCGACACCGCCAGTAACCCCACCCGCGAGCAGCTTCGGCTGGAAGGATTCGACCTGATCGACGAAAGACTGCAATACATGCTCGGCTGTCTGGAGGACGCCTTAGTGAGCACCGGAGAGACCAAACTCCTACCATTTTTACCCTGGTCCGGTCGTGAACCGGAGATCGGAGCTGCGCCTGAAGGCCTTCCACAGCTATACTCGATCGGGTTCCAGTTACTCAACATGATCGAAGAGCGAGTGGCCTCGGAAATCCGCCGCGAGCGGGAAAAAGCACTCGGAGCCGAGTCGATCCGTGGCTTGTGGCCACAGGCATTGCGGGATTTACGAGCGATCGGTCTAACGCCTCAGCAGATTCTCGAAGTCCTTCGCGACGTGCAAGTAGAGCCCGTGCTGACCGCCCACCCGACCGAGGCCAAGCGCTCCAGCATCCGCGAACGACACCGTGCTTTGTATGATGAAATGGTCCGCAATGAATTTCCAAAATACACGGATCGCGAACGCCGCCGGATCCGTGAGCGGGTAGTCACCACCTTGGAAACCCTCTGGCGCACAGCGGAAATTCACATCGTCCGGCCAGACATCACCAGCGAGTTGAGAAATGCGACGCATTATCTACGCGACCTTTTCCCCGCCGCGATCAATCGCCTGGATCTGCACTTCACCGAGGCATGGCGCGATGCCGGGCTACCACTTGATCTGCTCCGCTCTGCAGGAAATATCCCGCATTTGAAATTCGGCACCTGGATCGGCGGAGACCGTGATGGTCACCCCCTCGTCACTCCAGCCGTCACCGAGAAAACCCTAGAAACCCTGCGTGAATCCGCCTTCAAGCTACTTCAAGGCGAGCTATTAGAACTGGGGAAACAGCTCACACTTTCCCGCTACCTCACACCAGTGCCTGCCGAGTTGCAGTCTCGCATCGACCAACTTCTCACCCTGCTCCAAGGATGTTCCGGCGTGGCCGAAATTCTCGATCGCTACGAAGAAGAGCCGTGGCGGCAAATGACGGCCTTGATGGCTCTCCGACTGCGCGAGCAAACCCAAGGAGCCTCCGGCTATCAGAACCCCGTCTGTCTTGCGGATGACTTGAATCTCCTCTCACGCACCCTCGCCGCAGCGGGCTGCCATCTCCTCGAAGAAGCGGCGATCCGGCCTCTGCGTCACAAGTTAGAGATGTTTGGCTTCCACTTGGCGACGCTCGACATCCGCCAAAACTCGGAGTTTCACGACCACGCAATCGCCCAGCTACTCGCGGCTGCCAGAGTGACCGATGGCGAAAACTACGTGAACTGGCCCGAGTCACAACGTTTAGAATTCCTGAATACCGAGCTGACCTCCACCCGTCCCTTTCTTCACGACGACCTCCGCGTCGGCACCGAGCGGGACAACGTGCTCGACTGCTACCGGGTGCTCGTGCGCCACCGTCGTGACTGGGGCACACCAGGTCTTGGCTCGCTGATCGTCTCGATGACGCGACAACTCTCTGACTTGTTAGGAGTTTACCTACTCGCCCGTGAAGCCGGCTTGATGGAACTCACCCCCGAAGGCTTGATTTGCCCTCTGCAAGTCGTCCCCTTATTCGAGACCATGGACGACCTCGACCGCTCGCCAGGAATTTTGGAAGCCTTCCTTCAACACCCCCTCACCCAGCGCTCCCAAGCCGCAGGAATCTTCAATGGCCAGCAAGTAATGTTAGGCTACTCGGATTCCAACAAAGACTGCGGCATCCTCGCCGCCCAGTTCGCGCTGCAGCGGGCACAAACCGCACTCACGAAGGTGGGGAAAAACAACCAAGTGTCCCTGTGTTTTTTCCACGGCCGCGGCGGCACCATTTCCCGTGGGGCCGGACCCACGCATTGGTTCATGGCAGCACTCCCCCACGGCGCGATGAGTGGCGGCTTCCGGATGACCGAACAAGGCGAAACCATCGCCGAGAAATATGCCAATCTAGCAAGTGCCACTTACAACCTGGAACTCCTGCTTGCAGGAGCCTCGGTCACCACCGCCAATCACCGCCACTTGCCCCACCAAGAAGATCCCTGCGAGACCTTCATGGCACGGCTCGGCGAGACCAGCCAGGCAACCTATCAGAAATTTCTCAAGACCGAGGGCTTCATCCAATTCTATCGCCAAGCCACTCCTATCGATGCTCTGGAAAACTCACGGATTGGCTCACGCCCGGCGCGGCGGACCGGCACCAAGGGATTTTCCGTGAGTGATCTACGCGCGATTCCATGGGTTTTTTCTTGGACCCAAGCTCGCTACTATCTGCCAGGCTGGTTCGGTGTAGGATCCGCTTTGGAAGCACTCAAAACCGAAAACCCGGCTGGCTTTGCGCGGTTCAAAACCGCTCTGCCAAAATCCACCTTCCTCAGCTACGTGCTCACCAACGTGGAAACCAACCTCGCCTCGGCCAATCTCGAGCTGATGCGAGACTATGCCGATCTCGTCGAAGACTTGGAGATCCGCGACCAATTCAACACCCTGATTTTTGCCGAATTTGAACGCACTCGTGACTTACTCGCCGAGTTGTTCGACGGAGAAATGAAAGTGCGCCGCCCACGGATGGCCAAAACCCTGGAAATCCGGGAAGCTCCGCTGCGCGTCCTTCACCAACAACAAATCGCCCTGCTCCGCGAATGGCGTGGCCACCTAACGAACGGCCGCAGCCCTGAAGCCGATTCACTCCTGCCCAAGCTCCTGCTCTCTATCAACGCCATCGCCTCCGGCCTGCGGACAACGGGCTGATGGAGCCGGCCTGAGTGTCGTAGCGATAGTCGTATTGCAGGAAGGCCTGGCGACGAGTTGCTATGGTGAGGTAAATTTGCTGCGCCGTGTTTCGCTCGGTGGAGCTACCAAGATGAAGGACAGGCAGGAATGCCTATCTCACACTTTCACCCCTCTTCTCTCGCCGGTAGCCCTGTCTCAAACCGCATCAAATCTGCGATGAAAGTCAGCGGGATGCTGCCGGTTTCGCCGTTCCGATTTTTTGCGAGAACCAACTCGGCCTTTCCCGCTTCCGCTTCGCGCTCTTCATCATTCTCCGCATAGTAGGCATTCCGATAGAGAAGACCTACCATGTCAGCATCCTGCTCGATTGATCCGGATTCTCGCAAGTCTGACATCCGCGGCACACCAAGGCTTTTTCCGGCGCGACTTTCCGGCCCCCGGTTAAGCTGGGCGAGAATACAGATCGGGATGCCGAGCTCTTTCGCCAGTCCTTTGATGCCTGCGGAAATTTCGGCAATTTCCCGCTCCCGCGAGCTTTCCGCCTGCTTCGTCCGAGACTTCATCAACTGGAGGTAGTCGATCGCGATGAACTGGATGTCCTCATCGCGCTTTTTGCGACGGGCCTTCGCGCGGAGTTCGTTGATCGAAATGCCAGCCGTATCATCAATGAAGAGCTTGGCCCCAGAGATTTCTAACGCCGCACGCTGGATTCGTTGGAGATCGCCCTTAGTCGGGGTATAGCCACGTGAAAGTTGGCTAGTGGCAAATTTGGCCCTGGAGAAAACCAAGCGCTGCACGAGCTGAAAGGCGCTCATTTCGCAGGAGAAAACCATCGATGACTTACTTTGGTCGAGGCAGATGTGCTCGACCATGTTCATCATGAACGAGGTTTTCCCCATCGATGGGCGGGCTGCGACGACGAACATTTCACCCGCCTTCAGGCCACTGCTCATGCGGTCCAAAACCTCGAAGCCGGTCGAAATCCCTTGCGCATCCTTCTCGCCGGCGAGCAAGGCTTGAAACTTCTCGATCACCTCGGTCACCGATTGCTTGATCGTCGGAGCTTTGTTCGTCTCCGAGCCCTCGCGAATCGCTAACACCTTGGCCTCGACCGAGTCGAGCAGAGCCTCAACCTCCTCCGGTGCATCATAAGCTTGGGCGATGGCCTCGTTCGAATTCTGAATGATCGAGCGCAGGACGAACTTGTCTTTGACGAACTTAAGATGATGCCGGAAATGCCCCGGACTCGGAGCATAAGTGTAAAGATCCGTCAGTGAAGAAGGCCCGCCGACGCGGTCGAGCAGGCCACGGTCGAGCAGGCGCTGCACCAAGGAAACCAGCTCGATCTCATGTCCCGCTTCGAACATCTCGATGAGAAATTCAAACAAGGTCGAATGCGACGGCAGATAGAAATGATCGTGCGTCAGCTTTTCCTCGATCGCCACACCGATGTATTCCTGCGGGTCCTGCAACATCGACGAAAGCAAACTCTTCTCCGGACCCAGCGCATGCGGCAGCGCACGGGTCACGTCATCCACCACCGCCGCTCCTTGCTGGAGTTCTGCGGTCTTGCGGAAAGTCGGGGCGGGTTTCGTATCGGCAGCCATGAGCGGGGCGGGATCATGATCGAAGCCCTCGCCGTGGCAATCTACAATTGGGAATAGATCCTGCGCTCGACAATTCTACGTCATCTGTGAACTCTTAACCCGCTGAAGATCAATTTCCACCTATGCTCCATCTGCCGCTCAGTAAAATTCAGAGTGAAGACATCCAGCAAGTCGTCAGCGACTTTTGCCAGATGCTCCGCTGGCGTGAGAGCGATTACGCGGATTACTCGTTGTTCAACTTCCTGGAACTCGTCATGAGCCAGGATCCCAAGCACATCTCCTTGGATTATCTCGCCCTCCCCCTCGTACTCGACCGGAGAATGGACCAACTCGGCGAACATGGATTCTTAGCAGTCTGCCGAGAACTAAAAAACGGTGATGTCTTGGAACTCCATCGCAGCAGCTCCCTACTCACATTCCTCAAGTCACACTTCGCCGGGCTTGGAATCACCGGCAAGACCACCGCACTCCCACTGGGGCTGGACATCGAAACCCGCACGATTCTCCAGCGTCGCCGCAATCAAAGTTGAGAGAAAACCGGAGCCATCAAGCACCTCTAACCGCCTGCCGCCAGTGTGACAATCTCCACCCGGGCACCTTCCTCAATCTGCGTGTCCGAAAAATCCCGAGGGAACAAAGCCTGCTCGTTTAACTCCACGACGACCGGCTTACCACCGAAGCCAATGCTCTCCAAGAGCGCACTCACGCTCATTGGCGCGTCCAGTCCGTGAGGGATTCCATTCAATTGAATTTTCATGGGCCGTAAATCTATCTCCACTGGGAAAGTTGTTCGGGAAACGGGCAGTCCTTGCAGTCGGTGAAATCCTCCAAGCAAAAGTCTTGATAGACTTGCAGCAGCGCTTGGTGATGACACACCCGCCGCATCCACGGTTGGGCCGCCTTGGATGAGCCAAACAAGCGCAACCCGCAACGCTTCACCTTCTCATTTGCCGCAGAATTCCGCAGTTTATAGTAGGTGGAAAAAGTCATTCCCTCGTCATGCATCGCGAACGGTGCCAGATGATTCGCGATGAGTTCCAAGGCTTGTGAGCGACCAAACAAAGCCACCCGCTGGGTAGATGCTTCCGAGGTAAGCGTGTGCCGCCGCGTCCAGAATGGATGCTCGAGAGTCTGGAGAAAATCAATCAAGGGCTTCGCGACAAAAGGCCGCGCCAGAGCAAGTCGCCGGTACTGCGGCCAGACTTTCACCAAGGCCGCAAGCGCACCGACACGCCGATGTGGGTGGTTAGCGGGACGCTGGCCATGAGTCTTCCAAGGGATCGCTCGCGCCCCCGTCGTTTCATGATAGGCGCGGTTTTTCCACCAAGTATCCCACAGCCCCCGCAAATAATCACGAGTGTCTGCGGGGGCGAGTTCATGAATATCCGACGAGAGAAATCCCGCCGAGCCGAAGAGGATCGCCTCTGCCGCATCACCCTCCGGCCTGAGACCTGTTAGTGGGACTCGCTGCGCGAGCAGTCGCATCGCCAAGGCATTTCCCCGGTATCCCAAAGTCTCCGCCGTCGATTGGAAAAGGGTGGCATCACTGCCATGGGCGTCCGTGGTCTTCAGCCAGCGGGAGGCTTTGATACTCGCACGATAGATCGCGGCTTCCTCCAACAGGCGCTCGATGGCACCACTCGGTAGCCCCTTGAGCGGAGCGACACAGCGTCCAGGATGGGCGATCGCCACCTCACGCTGTGGACGGTTCAGTGCATCGGATAACTGCACCTCATTGATCACCACTTGCGGGACTTCCACATGATCGCAGGTGCGGGTGAAAATGCGCCGTGCATCGGTTTGGAAAACCACGTGCAGCACCACCTCGCGGAAAGCGGGATTCACCCCATGACCATGTGCCTCCCAATCCCCCGCCAGTGGATCTAACTCGAGAGGTCCGGTTTTCAGGGTTCCGTCGATTTCTACCGCCGTCTGGATGAAATCCGGCCCAGCCCCGCGGTTCCACTCCCCGAACTGGATGATCCGCACAGTCTTGCCGGTGGTTGTCCGGAAATCCCTGCCGAATGCCCCCGCGAACCAGAGTGCTTGCAACTCGAGCTCAGGCGGCAAGACACCTGCCGCTCCGTCTTCTAAAAACAAAGGAGGATGCCAAATTGACTCCAATAAGAAACCGTAAATCATTTTAGAATTCTATCACCTCAAGGTTTTTTCGAGTTAGATACCTTCGTTGGATCCGCTGGCGGTGGCGGCGGAGGATCGAGAATATCTAGCCAACCCTTGAGCGCCTCGGACTCGGGAATCGAGCCGAACTGCACCAGCGCATCACGCAAACTACGGATTGCCACCTCCTTGCGGTTCGCCGTGCGATCGATGGAGATCAGATTGATCTCCTGGCGGAGTTGATCCACATCACTCGGGTAGTGCCCCTTGGCGGCTCGGAACCAAGATCCGGCTGTGGCTGGATCATTTAAAAGAAGATATTCCAAGCCCAATGCTTCGGCGAGAACTCCATTCGCCATGCGCTCCGAAGCCTTTTCGAGCTGCTTGAGTCGCTCAAGCGGATCATTCTTCCACTGAATCGACGCTGCCCGCAGCGCGCGGAAAGGAATTTGATCATCTTGCTTCACCCCGCTCCCGTCGAGGTGCAGGAAAGGCCGATACAAGGGATCACCTAACACCACGCCTTGCCATGAGGTGACCGGCATCGCCATCCAGCAAGCCTCGCCCCAACTGAATCCAGCCAACAGCTTCTGTTGGAGAATGGAGAAGTCATGAGTGAGATGGAGATACGGCTCATAAACGTTGCCGACGGTGACAGCAGCGCCTTTTTCCAAGAGCGGACCGCTCCAGTTCTTCGAGCGATCCGAAAGTTGCTCTGCGCTGAAGGAATGAAGATGATAGGCGAAGGCGCCGGGCATGAACTCAACGG
>JANPAU010000111.1:0-3865 GCA_031430055.1 Akkermansiaceae bacterium
AAGATAAAATCAAAGAATTGGAAGCCCTTGTAAAGAAGCTTCAGGAACAAATAAAACTGACTCAAGGACCGGAAGATTTAGCCGAATTGCGGCGTGAAATCGAACAACTCGAAAAGGAAAACAAGGAACTCAAGAAGGACAATACAAACATCGTGATCGCTGAAAATCGACCCGAATTTAAGTTCGATCCTGGCAGTCCGGTGATCAGCTCTAAATTCTCTACAGCTCTCAGAGTGAGAGTTCCTGACGGAGAAGGCGAGTTTAATGAACCACCTTTTCCGCGCATTGCTGCTGAAATCATAAGCCGTCAGGAACGGGTAGATACGCTGGAAGTCATAGGGCATACGGATGGAGTTCCTCTGTCAACTTCAGGTAATTTGGATCAACGCCTGCCAGATCTTTTAGCCGGAGAACTCGGAGATCCCCAGCATTTGAGCGCGGGATCTAACAATGATCTTGGTCTATTGCGTGCCTTGGCTCTAAAACAAGAATGGAATAACTATGTTGATTCTTATGAGCCAAGCACGGAACGTGAGATTCTGTTGCGCATTAATCTTCGCTGCTATTCAGCCGGGCAAACAATCCTTCCTATGCCCGAAGCCAATCCAACACCTAGTTCATTCCGTCGAAAAAATGACAGCGCGCGACGGATTGAAATGAGATTGACCCGCCTCGGCAAAGCCGTCGATGGCAATGAAGGTGGCCAGTAAATCAACCAATCCATGCAATGACCCCAGATGGAGTAACTTTTTCGGCCGACGAATTGCCATTTAAAATTCCTTGTCCTCCGCCAGCGTTGCGCTTACCGCCGCCAGTCAATAGGATTTCGCCCGAAATCCAGCGAAAAGCAACGAGTCTCATACCTTCGCCACCCTTGGGGACTCGTGTTCCGGGGGATCGTATTCTTTGGAGTCCGCTGGTTTTTCCTCTTCCAACCGCGGCCCATCCGCCAGAACGCTGAAGACGTCATCTTCGCCTTCCGCAAAATCTCCGAAGAGGAGATGCTCATCGCCGGAGAATTCCGCGACAAACTCCGCCGCACCCGCGAAGGCCTCGCCGGAAATAGATAGTAAATAGGGTCATTGCTCTCGGTTAAAACGTGATGGGGCGGATCGGGGTAATTGTTTTCATGGACTCTCCCCCGCCTCAGCGAGGAACGTGTTTCGCACACGGTCCGAGACGAAGAAACCGGCATCCTGGACGAGGCGATCCATCTCGAATTCAAGTGATGGGATTTGACCGTCGCGTTTCGCTCGCGCCGGATCCTGATGCACCCGCCGCTCCCGGCTCACTTTTGCAGGTGCGATCTCCGCCTCACTCCAAACAATTTCCACGCAAGGATCATTTCCGACTTCTCATTAAAGCGATTTTCCGATACTCCATCAGCACTATGGACATTCTCGGATTCATCAAAGGCGAATTGCTGGAAATCATCGAATTCAACGACGACTCGCGTGACACGCTGTCGTGGCGGTTTCCCGACGAGGACAAGGCGATCAAAAACGGTGCACAACTCATCGTCCGCGAAAGCCAGCTCGCGCAGTTCGTCTATCTGGGGCAGTTCGGCGATTGTTTCACTCCCGGCAAGCACTCGCTGGTCACGGATAACATTCCGGTGCTCACCAAGCTGAAAGGCTGGAAATACGGCTTCCAATCGCCCTTCAAGGCAGACGTTTACTACGTCACCACTCGCCTCTTCACGGGCAACAAATGGGGCACTGCGAATCCGGTGATGATGCGCGATGCTGACTTCGGCGTGGTCCGCTTGCGGGCCTTCGGAATCTTTGATTTCAAAATCGTGGACGCGCCCGTTTTCCTCAAGGAAGTCGCTGGCACTGACCACCATTTCCGGCTGGATGAATTCGCCGATACCATGCGTTCGCGGATTGTTAGTGTCTTCAGCGAAGCGCTCGCCTCCTGCGGTGTGCCGGCGCTCGACGTGGCCTCGCGCTACTTGGAACTCGGCGAGGCCTTGCTGCCTCTCATCAACCCGCAAGTGACGGCCAAGTATGGCATCGAGATCACCAGCTTCATCGTCGAAAATGTTTCCGTCCCGCCGGAAGTCGAGGCCGCCATCGACAAGCGCACGAGCATGGGAGCCATCGGAAATCTCAACGACTACGTGAAGTTCCAAATGGCCGAATCCATGACCAAGGGCGGCACCGATGGTGGAGGCTCACCCGCCGCAGCCGCTGGCCAGATGGCGATGGGCTTCGGCATGGCGCAGGAAATGATGAAATCCATGCAGGCCCAACCGCCGCCACTGCCCGGCGCGACTGCGGCGACTTCGATTTCAGGAATGCCAGAACTCCTCAGTCCAGCCGACGCCGCGCAGATCCTCGGCGTGCCCGAAGTTGACGTCATCGCCTCGCTCGATGCGGGTGATTTGAAAGGTAAAAAAATAGGGTCGTCCTATCGGATCACCCGCGCCGCCCTCGAGAGATTCCTCTCCGAGTAAGCCACCGCCATGGCCGAAGTCAGCGCGCTACGAAAACATCCCTGCCCAGAATGCGGCGGGGATGCCGAGTGGTCTGCGGCCAAAAAAGCCCTCGCCTGCCCCTACTGCGGCACCGTTCTGCCGTGGACCGATGGCGAAAATTCTCTCGGCGCGCAAATCGTCGAGCACGACCTCGAACAAGCACTCATTGCGATCACTCCCGACAAACGCGGCTTCCGAGATGAGAAAAAATCCGTGAAATGCGAGAGCTGCCAGGCAATCAGTATTTTCGATTCTGACCGCGCCGCCCAACGCTGCGATTTCTGTGGCTCCCCGTCCATTGTGGCGATCGACGACCTCAAGGACGCCGTCACCCCGGAGAGCCTGTTACCCTCGGTGATTCCCGCCACCCAAGTCCGCGACCAACTTCGTGCCTGGTATGGCAGCCGTTGGTGGGCACCGACGAAGTTGAAACGCGCCGCCATGACCGACACCCTGCACGGCATCTATCTGCCCTACTGGACTTTCGACGCCCACGTCGACGCCGCTTGGACCGCTGAGTCCGGTTATTATTACTACGAGACCGAAACCTACCGCGACGCGAATGGAAAAACGGCGACGCGCCAAGTGCGGCGAACCCGCTGGGAAAATAGCTCTGGCCAGTTAGCCCACTTCTTCGATGACGACGCTGTGCCAGGAACCGTCGGTGTCCACACTGGATTGCTGAAAAAAGTTGAGCCTTTCCCCACTCTCAAAGATCTCAAGCCCTATCAGCCCGCCTATGTCCGGGGCTGGACGGTCGAGCGCTATCAGGTCGATCTCCGGCAAGCTTCGCAAATTAGCAAAGAGCAGATGGACATCACCATTCGCGAACTTTGTTCGCGGGACGTGCCGGGCGACACCCAGCGGAATTTACAAATCGAGTCAGCCTATCAGGGTCGCACCTTCAAGCATATCTTGGTCCCCGTCTGGCTGGCCACTTACACCTATGGGACGAAGTCGTTCCAAGTCGTTGTCAATGGCTACACCGGAAAAATGGCAGGCGAGCATCCGCTGAGTTGGGTGAAAATCACACTGGCCGTTTTCGCGGCATTGATCGTGATTTTCATCATCGTGATGCTGAATAAGCAGTAAAACTGGAAGTTGAGTTAGCCGTTGAGTTTTTCTAACGATTTCACCAAGAAGATACCGTCTTTGCGGATGAGCTTGCCGTCGAAGTAAATCTCCCCGCCGCCCCAGTCCTTGCGTTGGATGCTGACCATGTCCCAGTGGACTTGCGAGCGATTGCCGTTGTCAGCGTCTTCGTAGGCTTGGCCGGGGGTGAAGTGGAAGGAACCGGCGATTTTTTCGTCGAAAAGAATATCGCGCATCGGCTCGCGGATGTGGGGATGGAAGCCAAGCGCGAACTCGCCAATGTAACGAGCACCT
>JANPAU010000112.1:0-3799 GCA_031430055.1 Akkermansiaceae bacterium
GTCGCCGGCACCAAGCTGTGGAATGACTTTGTAGCTGCGGTCGAAGTAATTGAAGCGGTTCACATAACCACCGCCGAGCAATGTCCCGAGTTCTTGGCCGACGCCCGCGAGGTCGAGGCCGAGGTCGGCAAGCCGCTCGCGGTCGATCAGGACTCGCGCCTCAGGACGGTCGATCTTCAAATCAGTGTCGACATAGAGGAACTGGCCACTCTGGAAACCAGCGCCGATGATTTGTTGCGCAGTTTCCATGAGAGGCTCGATCGGACCGTCGGTCTGAAGGACGAGCTCGACGTCATACTGGCCGGAGGTGGGTAGTGAGGGATCGAGCCGCGGAAAGACTCGCAGCCCCGGCACTTGGGACACCGCGCCGAAGACTTCACCGTAAATTTCCTCAGAGGTGCGTTCGCGTTCGCCCCAGGGCTTCATTTTCATCCCGCCAAAGCCGCCCCACCCTGCCGTCAATGACCACATGTAGTCAGTCTCTGGAAATGCGGCGACCGTTTTCACCAAGTCCATCGATTCGCGGTTGGCCGACTCGATGGTCGAGTCCGGCGGCGTGTCGAGGAAAAGGCTGATATGGCTCTGGTCCTCCACCGGCGCGAGCTCCGTCGCGGACATTCTATAGAATGGATAGGCCGCAAGCATGATGACCACGGCGACGCCCACGATTACCCAACGGATCTGGAGCGCGCCATCTAGCAGCACGGCATAGCCCGCTTTCACCCGATCAAAAGCGCGGTTGACGAAACGCGTGAGCCGACCTTCCTGCCCCTTCGGATGGATAAAGCGCGAGCTCATCACTGGCGAAAGCGTTAGGGCAACGAAGCCAGATACAATCACTGCTGCGGCCAGCGTGATGGCGAACTCCAGGAACAGCGAACCGGTAAGCCCGCCTTGGAAACCGATCGGCGCGTAGACCGCAGCGAGCGTGATGGTCATGGCGATCACCGGCCCCTTCAACTCCCGCGCGCCGATCAGCGCAGCTTGGATGCGCGACTTCCCTTCGCGGACGTGGCGCTCGACATTTTCTACGACCACGATGGCATCGTCCACCACCAGGCCGACTGATAGAACGATGGCGAGGATGGTGAGAAGATTCAGGCTGAAGCCGCAGGCTTGCATGATGGCCGCGGTGCCGAGAAGTGAGATGGGCATCGCGATCAGCGGCACCAACGCACTGCGGATCGAGCCCATGAAAATGAAAACCGCAAGCCCGACGATGAGGATCGTCTCGGCCAGCGTCTTGCTGATTTCCTTCAGCGCCTCCCGCATGAACATCGTGCCGTCGTAGGCGAGGTGCATCTCGATGTCCTGCGGCAAGGTCGGCCGGATGCGATTCATCTCAGCTTCGAGTGCCTTGGCGACGTCGATCTCGTTTGACCCGACGAGCGGCCAGACGCCGAGATAGACGCCCTCTTTTTCGTTGCGCTTAGCGATGTAGTCGGGCTCCTCCGCGCCGAGTTCCACCTTTGCGACATCAGTGAGCCGGACGATGGCGCCGTCGCGTTCCACGACGATGAGTTTTTCAAAATCGTCGGTGGAGCGCAGGTCGGTATTTGCTAACAGGTTTACTTCCACCAGGTTGCCCTTGGTGCGGCCGACTGCGGCGAGGTAGTTGTTCCGGCGAAGCGCGGATTGCACATCACCTGGCGTGAGATTCAGTTCTGCTAGCCGAGTGGGATCAATCCACACCCGCATGGCGATCGGTCGGCCGCCTTCGACGGTCACCCGCTGGATGCCCGGCAAAGTCGCGAACTGCGGTTGGAGCGAGCGCGCCAGCCAGTCGGTCACCTCGGAAACGCTGCGTTGGGAAGAGGTGAAGCTTAGGTAAAAGGTCGCATACGGGCGATCGGCACGCTGGACTTCGACCATCGGTGGCTCGGCGTCTGGCGGCAACTCGGCGCGGACCTGCTGCAGCCGGGCACTGATCTCCGCGAGGGCCGCGGTGGTGTCGTGATTTAGTTTAAGATGCACGGTCACGATGCTGACGCCGGCGCGGCTGCTCGACTCCACATGATCGACCCCGCCGATCTGTGACACGACCCGTTCGATCGGCGTGGTGAGGAAGCCACGGACCGTCTCGGCACCGGCCCCGTAGTAGAGCGTGGTGACGAGGATCGAAGAGCTTTCGAGCTTCGGGAACTGTTGCACTGGCAACGAGCCGATGGCACGCCAACCCGCGAGGACGATCACGAGGTTGACCACCACGGCGAGGACCGGGTGCTTGATGAAAATGTCGGTGAAGGAGCGCATGACGCCGGATTGAAAAATGATTATTTCCCCTGTGGGGCTTTACCGGCGTCGGCAACGAGCGCGCCTTCACGGAGTTTAAAGGATCCAGAAGCCGCGACTGGATCACCCGCGTTCAGACCGCTTTCGACGAGAACCTCATCGCCCAGCACGGCCCCGCTTTTCACGAGCCGCATCGAGGCGCGCGATTTGCCTTGCGGGTCCGCAACGATCACGAACACGTGGTCTCCCTCCGGCCCACGACGCAGCGCACTCACGGGAACCGCGACGACTTTACGCGACTCTCCGACCGGCACGCGGACTTGCACCGAGGCTCCCGGCGGCGGGAGCTTGCGGGCATCGGCGACTTCGGCGCGGATGTTCGCGTTGCGGGTCACCGGGTTGATGAGGGCGTCAAGCGCGATGAGGGTGGCACTGACCGGCGCGGTTTTATCCAGACCGACGACTTCCACCCGATCACCCTCGCGCAGGCCGATCGCGACATTCTGGGTGACGGTGAAATCGACATGCGCCGCTTCGTCTACGCCTTGCAAGGTGGTAAGCTCGACGCCCTCGATCAAATACTGACCGGGGTGCAAATTCGAAAGGCCGATCCGGGCACGAAACGGGGCGCGAAGGACCTTGCGGGCGATCATCGCCTTGGTGCGCTCCATCTGGGCCAGCGCCACGTCGCGTGCCGACTCAGCCTCGTCGAGTTCCTGCTTGGAAGTCGCATTATTTGAATCGAGCGTCTTGATCCGTTGGAAACTGGTCTCGGCCAAGGCGGCTAGAGTTTCTTGGGCCTTCAATTCGGCGACCTCCACCGTGGTATCGAGCGCCACCAGCTCGGTGCCGGCCTCGACGATCTTGCCGGGCGTGAGATTGACCCGCTGGACGACACCGGGCAGCTCGTTCTGCAAGGTGATCGAGCGCAGGGCTCGCACGGTCCCGACGGCGGTGGTCGTCGTGCGGTGCTCAACTTCGTGCGCTGGCCGCACGATCACCGCTTCCATCGGCTCCGGCATCATCGCCGCCTCCGCCGCAGCCTTTTGAATGTCAGCCTTCTTCCAAGCCGCCAGCCCAATGCCTGCCCCCGCTACCACCGCGATGAGCCCGAGTGATCCAATCCAATGCGCTGCCTTCATGATTTCTAATAAGTGGGTAGTCGAAGTTCGCCTACCGCTGAAACGAGGCAATAGGGAACCGACTTGTCAACCCTCGGCAGCTAGGAATTTGCTTTGGGGATGGAGATCCTTGGCAGAGCCGGAGGAGAAAACCTCGGTTAACGCCGGGGCTACTCAAAACAAAAAAGGCCCGGCGTTTCCACCGGGCCTTTTGAAAATCATCAGCGGGCGATTAAATAATCCCTGCTTTTTTGAGCGTCACGAAGGCACCATTCTTGTTGATAGTCTTCAGTGCGCGGCAGCTCAACTTGATACGGATGAACTTGCTGAGCTCAGGCACCCAGATACGCTTGGTCTGGAGATTGGGGGAAATCGTGCGCTTCACCACCTTGGTGACGTGACGTCCGATACCACCCTTTTTCTTAGCCAAACCTGAACGGTGAATC
>JANPAU010000113.1:0-2000 GCA_031430055.1 Akkermansiaceae bacterium
CGGAAAGACGGAGCCCGGAGGATGAAGGGCACAGGAAAAGCGGCGGCCGGGGTGTTGTGGAGTGCCCGAGACCTGCGAGTGCGGATTGAGTGAGATGTCTGCGATCTACCCAAAGTTGATTTCATGAATGGGTCAGGTTACGCATTTCAACAAAGTTACCCTTCTCACTCCCTAAGGACACTGAGAGAGACCTGTAAATCGTATCTTATAGGTGTGCGAGTCGTGCGACCTGCGTTGCTATGGATTGCTCTGGAACCAATCAACTTTTAATTACCGAAACATCCTTCGGTTGGTGCCGCCAAGTGGCTGTCCGGAGTTCGCGCTTGAACTCCGGACAATCGCTAGACCTTCAATCCTCAGTCTTCATTTCGGCAAACGTTCAAATGCGAAGGAGGACGATCGGGGGGGATGGTTGGGGCGGAGCGGAAATAAAACTCAAATCCCTTATTTCTTGCCTGTCTGAGGCACTCCGTGGCTTGATCCGGACATGAAAACTTACCATGAATTGATGCGCGATGTGCTGGCCAATGGCGAGCGGCGCGCCGACCGAACGGGGACGGGTACGATTTCGGTTTTCGGCAGGCAAGCGCGCTTTGATTTGCGTGAAGGATTCCCGTGCGTGACGACCAAGAAATTGCACCTGCGCTCGATCATTCATGAGCTGCTGTGGTTTCTGCGGGGAGAAACTAACACCCGCTATCTTAAGGAAAACGGCGTGACGATCTGGGACGAGTGGGAAGATACCGAGGGCGAATTGGGGCCAGTCTATGGTAGCCAATGGCGGGCATGGCCGACACCCGAGGGCCGGACGATCGATCAGATCCATCTGCTGGTCGATGGACTGCTAGGAAATCCATTTTCGCGACGCCACATCGTCTCTGCTTGGAATGTCGGGCAGATTCATCAGATGGCCTTGCCGCCCTGTCATTTGCTTTTCCAATTCTACGTACACGAAGCGCCACTCGGCGGGCGACCAGGTCTCTCCTGCCAACTTTACCAACGCAGCGCGGATCTTTTTCTCGGGGTGCCATTCAACATCGCCTCATATGCGCTGCTGACGAAAATGGTGGCTCACGTCTGCAATTACGAGGCCCGCGACTTCGTCCACACGTTCGGCGATCTTCACTTGTATTCGAATCATCTGGAGCAAACGGAGCTCCAACTCAGCCGCGAGCCACGGCCTTTGCCGAGCTTGTGGCTAAATCCGGAGGTGCGAGAAATCGATGGGTTCACCATCGACGACATCCGCTTGGAAAACTACGACCCACATCCGCACATCAAGGGGGCGGTAGCAATTTGATCCAGACGATGAGCCTGCAATTGACTGCCATCGTCGCGATGACCGCAGACCGGGTGATCGGCCGAGACGGGGGATTACCTTGGAATCTGCCCGCTGATCTTGCCTTTTTCAAACGGACGACCTCCGGGCACCCGATCGTGATGGGGCGGAAAACCTACGAATCGATCGGCCGCCCGCTTCCGAAGCGGCGGAACATCGTTCTCACCCGCGACCGGTCCTGGTCGGCCGAGGGGGTGGAAGTCATTCATTGTCCCGATGATCTGGCCGACTTACCGGGAATCGATGGCCGAGTCTTCATCATCGGCGGCTCGGAAATTTATGCGGTGTTTCTCTGCGAACTGGAAGACTTGCTGGTCACTCACGTCTTTGAAAAGCATCCGGGTGATACTTGGTTTCCAGAATTTCACGAACTATTTCCAAATTCGGAAATTTTGGAAACCCATGCGGATTTTGAGGTGGTCAGGCATTTCGACTGAGCAGAATTCCTCGAATGACGACCGGCTGGGTGCTCTTTTCATTGCCGAGTTTCGGCTTGCAACTGATTTCTCGGCACTCTAATACCTCTTCACACAGCTTCTGACGAAAGAAAGGAGTGGGTTTCGCACCCACTCTTTTGCGTCTCCAGACATCAGCAGCGCCGATCGCAGACACAGCACGCCATGACCAACGATATCGTCGCCCTCATTGAGTATTACGAAAA
>JANPAU010000114.1:0-4571 GCA_031430055.1 Akkermansiaceae bacterium
CCTTGAAGCCGTCGAGATCGATCTCGCGGAGTTGAGCGAGTGCTTCGTTGTCGATGAGCGGGCTATCCAAGCGGATCATGCGGCAGCTCTTCGGGCCGGGAGCTAGCAGGTTGCCCTCGGATCCGAGAAATGTCTCGGTGGAAGTCACGAGCTCTTCGCGAATGCAGTCGAGCGCCGGGTTGGTGACCTGGGCGAAGATTTGCTTGAAGTATTGATAGAGGTGCTTCGGCTTGCTGGAAAGCACGGCGAGAGGCGTGTCATTGCCCATCGAAGAAATCGGCTGGACTCCGGTCGATGCTGTAGGTCCCAGCAACATCCTTAGATCTTCGTAGGTGTAGCCGAATGCGAGCTGACGCTCGAGAATGCGGTGTTCCTCGATTTTCTTCGGCGAGCTAGCAGTGGGAAGATCCTTGAGAGTGACGCGATTTTCAGCGAGCCACTTCTTGTAGGGCTTGGCGGAATAGATACGCTTTTTGATTTCCTCGTCGGGGACGATTCGGCCTTCGTTCATATCCACGAGGAACATCTTGCCGGGGCGCAGGCGGCCTTTTTCGACGATGGTCATCGGATCAAGATCGGGAACGACGCCGACTTCGGACGCCATAATAACGAGATCGTCGTCGGTCACGTAGTAACGACTCGGGCGGAGGCCGTTGCGGTCGAGCACGGCTCCGATTTGTTGGCCATCCGAGAAAGTGATAGAAGCAGGACCATCCCATGGTTCCATCATGCAGGCATGGAATTCATAGAAGGCTTTTTTGTCCTCATCCATCATCGTGTGACGTTCCCATGGCTCGGGGATCATCATCATCATGGCATGGACCAGATCATAGCCGCCGAAGTGCATGAATTCTAACGCATTGTCGAAGCGTGCGGAGTCCGAGCCATCTTCATTGATGACGGGGAAAATATTTTCTATTTCCGTGCCAAAGAGATCTGACTGGCAGAGTGCTTGACGGGCTTTCATGAAGTTCGCATTGCCCATGACCGTATTGATTTCGCCGTTGTGGGCGATGAAGCGGTTAGGATGCGCACGTGACCAGCTCGGGAAGGTATTCGTCGAGAAGCGAGTATGCATCAGCGCAAGTGCCGATTCGTAATCCGGATCGAGCAGATCCGGAAAATAGGTGGAAAGCTGACAAGGTGTGAGCATGCCTTTATAGACCATCGTGCGGGCGGAGAGGCCGGTGACGTAGTGGTAATCCGCACCGGGGAAGGTGTTGCCGATGGTGCCATGGACATTGCGGAATTGGTTAGGGATCTGGTTATTGCGGATGCAGTAGCCGACCCGCTTGCGGATGACGTAGAGCTTGCGTTCGAAGGTCATCGCGTCGGTGATATCGGCGCTTTTTCCGATGAAAATCTGTTTGATGACAGGCTCGTAGCGACCGGACGTTTTTCCGAGAAGTTCGCTCTTCACCGGCACTGTGCGCCAACCGAGAAACTTTTGGCCTTCCTCGCGAACGACGTGTTCGAAAACTTGCATGGCGACCTCACGGACTGATGCCTCAGGGGAGAAAAACACGCAGCCCGAGCCATAATCGCCTTCGGGCGG
Source organism: Akkermansiaceae bacterium (assembly GCA_031430055.1). Lineage (GTDB taxonomy): Bacteria > Verrucomicrobiota > Verrucomicrobiia > Verrucomicrobiales > Akkermansiaceae > Luteolibacter. The sequence continues at coordinate 1,556 of JANPAU010000114.1, forward strand.
CAGCTCGACGCCTTTTTTAGCCATTTCCCGACGTAGAAACTTATCTGGCATCTGAGTGAAAATTCCCGCGCCGTCGCCAGTCGCTGGATCGGATCCACTTGCGCCGCGGTGATCCATCTGGTTATTCATCGTGAGAGTTTTCACAATGATGTCATGCGAGCGTTTTCCTTTGAGGTGCGCGATAAAACCAACGCCGCAAGCGTCCTTCTCACGGGATGGATGCCAAAGGCCTTGGGGTTTCGGCCAACCAAATGGGGATGTCTGAGATGTAGGCGTGGATGTCATTGTGGAAATCGAAATTAGACGTGCGGAGTCTCCGCACAAGGTGAGGAATCGGGAAAATAAACACAACAGCTCCTCCGGATTCGCCGAGAAAAGCCCGAGGAATCAAGGGACTTTCGCAGAGAGCGGGAGAAACGGGCGGAAATCTGCTTTCGGGAGGGGTGGCTGTCAAGACCGGGGGTTTAGTCCTTCATGGGTCGATTTTTAAAATCACATGCGGCTTCCGAAGTCTTTGTATGATCGATCCCACGCCTTTCACGGATTCTCGGATAATCTGCCTGCCAAAGAAAAGCACGTTAGAGCGAATCAAGGTAGGTTCGTGAAACGCAAAACCCGCGCTTGGACAATACTCGTCGGTGAGGTAGGACGACGCGGTGAATTCATGGAATCAGGCGGTCGGTGTGGTGAAAAATTGTCTTAAGGCAGGCGTGGGCGAGTTCGTGGTCTGTGCGGGAGCTCGGAATGCAGCATTGTTGGAGGCACTCGCCCGTGCTGAGGCGGCAGGGCTGGTGCGGGTTTGGCGGCATTTTGAAGAGCGCAGTGCCGGGTTTTTCGCGCTCGGTCGGACGATGGAGACGGCCCAACCCTGCGCGGTCGTCACCACCAGCGGCACGGCAGTTGCAGAACTTTTACCTGCGGTCATCGAGGCGTATTACCAAGCTCGCCCGCTCGTCGCGATTACGGCGGACCGGCCGACCGGGTTCCGTGGGACGGGTGCCCCGCAGACCATTGAGCAACCCGGGATTTTTGGAAATCACGCTTGGCAGGGGAGTTTCGAGGATTGGAACGGTAGTCAACCGTTGCATCTCAACGTCGAGTGCGAGGAAGCCTTCGACGCGGGTGACGAAAATTTTGCCGATCAAGTGCTCGCCGAATTCAAGCCTGCGAAGGAAAGTCTCAACGTCGCTGCGCTCGCGCGTTGGCTGCGTGAAGAGCATTCCAAAGGCATCGTGGTGCTGGTCGGAGGGCTGGAGCCGGACGAACGCGAGGAGGTCTTCCATTTTTGCCAGGATCTCGGTGCGCCGGTCATCGCCGAGGCCACCAGCGGCTTGCGAGAGGCGCTGCAATCGCTCGCCATCCACGATGGGGACCGGATTTTAAAAGCCTGCCCGCCCGGAAAAATCCTCCGCTTGGGGGAGGTCCCCAGTGGCCGCTTCTGGCGCGATCTCGAAGAACTGCCGCAGGTCTCCGTCTGGTCGGTCTGTCGCAACGGCCTGCCCGGCCTCGCCCGCGAATCCGGCGTCATTCGCGGGGCGCTCGACCGCGTCATCCAAGCGATCGGCCCCATCGAACTCGCCGATGACGCGCTCGACTACCTCGCCGGAGCCGGTAGCCGCTCGGTAAAAATCGACGAGCTGCTAGAAATTTATCCTGACAGCGAGCCCGCGCTCCTCCGGACGCTTTCCCACTACGCGTCGATCGGCAACGGCTTGTTTCTCGGTAACAGCCTGCCCATTCGCGAGTGGAATCTCTTCGCCCAGTGGCAGCGCCCCGTCCAGTCGATCCGTGCGAATCGCGGCGCAAACGGCATCGACGGCCAAGTCAGCACCTGGCTGGGCTGGTCCGCCGACGTGAGTGAGACCTGGGCTGTCGTCGGCGACCTCACGGCGCTTTACGACCTCGCCGCGCCCTTCGTGCTGGAGCAAATCCACTGCCAAGGCCGCGTACTCGCGGTCATCAACAACGGCGGCGGAAAAATCTTTGAGCGCCTGCCGCGCCTCCAGTCCATGAGTCCGCGTGCCGTCGAGTGGATGACCAACCCGCAAAGCGCCGATCTATCCGGCCTCGCCACGCTCTGGGGCATGAACCATCTCCGCATCCGCACGGTCGATGATTTCGACAAATTCGAGCCCGGCGAAAAGACGCTGCTTATGGAAGTCGTCCCCGACGCCGCCCAGACCACCGCGTTCTGGGCCGCCTGGGACCGCATCACTCATTGAGAAATTGAAATCCTTCCCTTGCCAAGCCTCGCAAGGCCCGTTACGCATTCCGTCCCAGCGCAAGCGCATGGGTCCCGTGGTCCAATGGATAGGACGATGGCCTCCGAAGCCGTAGGTAGTGGTTCGATTCCACTCGGGACCATTTGTTGATTTGCGATATAACTTGTTATATATCAATGTTTAATGCCGCTGGGTTAACCGTCTTGTCTATGCTTAACGATGCTGCGGAGTGCATGAGGATGCTCGAAAATGCACCCAAATGCAGCTTTTAACCGTAACAAAGCGTAACGAATCTGCCAGGTCGCACGCGAGAACGGCCACTGGCTAAAGTGAAGGCTTTTCCTTGCCGCTCCTCGCCGGGAAAAACATCATCGGCGTGAACATGGCCGGAACCGATCCTCAGAAAGCTCCCACGACCCACCGCTTTCTGGATGAAGTCGGAGACACCACTTTTTTCGGAAAGGGAAAAAGAAGCGTCATCGGAGAAGAAGGGGTGTCACTGGCATTCGGCATGGGCATCGTTAGAATTGACCGCCCATTGGGCGAGGTCAGGGAGGAAATCGAGAACCTTCACCGTTCGGTCGAAGCCGACCGGCTCCTGAACACGATTCCCAGCGTCACCAAACGGGTTCAGAAAGGCGGTTTCTTTTTCCATGCCTGCAAGGACTCGCCTGAGGTCCGAGCCGTATTCCTCCGCTACCTGGATAAGCTGCCATGCGAGGCGGAAATCGTTATGGCCCGCAAGTCTCCCACCCTGTTCGCGTAAAAGCATCACGGCAATGAAGACGAGTTCT
>JANPAU010000115.1:0-6796 GCA_031430055.1 Akkermansiaceae bacterium
CGCCGAGCCTTACCGCCGCCTGCGCAACACACTGCGGATTCTGCTAGGAAATCTCGATGGCTTCAAGCCCGTCGAAACTCCGGAATACACCCTCCTCGATCGTTGGATTCTCGAACGCCTCCACTCGGTCACCGCCGAGTGCCTCACCGCCTACGAAGCTTATGAATTCCGTAAAGTCTTCAACGCGCTGAATAATTTCTGCACCCACGATCTCTCTGCCATCTACATCGATGCGACGAAGGATCGCATGTATTGCGATGCGGCAGATTCCCCGCGGCGCGCGGCTTCGCAAGCGGCGATGCATGAAATTTTCACCAGCATCGCCAAGCTGCTCGCGCCAATCCTCGCCTTCACCGCCGACGAGGCGTGGGAGCATGCCGCATTCACCAGTGGGACCATCCACGAGCAAGATTTCCCCCAAGCAGATCCCGCCTTCGCACCGGGCGAGGCCACCAAACAAGTGGCCCGCCTTTTCGAAATTAAATACGCTATCCAGACCGCCATCGAGGGCCGCATTCAAGCCAAGGAGTTCACTCGTAACAACGAGGCGGACGTGACATTAACGATTCCAGCCAGTGATATGGCATTGCTCGAAATGCTTAATGATCGTGAGTTCGCTACCGAGTTCTTCATCATCGCTGGCCTCAGTGCCAGCGTGGGAGACGAGCTAAGTGCTACCGCCCGCAAGACGAATCTTCCGCTTTGCCCGCGCTGCCGCAAGCACGAGCCGCTGCTGGAAAGCGGACTTTGCGAACGCTGCGAAGAAGTTTGTAGCGGTGCTCTGTGAACGGCCCATTTCAACCGCAGACGGTCACAGACCGACGTTATATTTTATGACATTTCCCAAGCTTCTCCTTTTCTTAACGCTTCCGCTCTACGTGCTCGATCAGATCACGAAGTTTTGGACGATTGGCAAGTTCCCGCCGCCGTGGTCTCCCGATGCGTTTGACATCCCGGTGATCGAGAATTTTTTCCATCTCGTCCGCGTACACAATCAAGGAGTGGCCTTCGGTTTCGGAAATGGAACTTCGTGGGCTCCCATCGTCTTCCTCTTTGTCCCGATCTTCGCGCTGACCATGATTCGAATTTTTTGGAAAAAAGGCGTATTCAATCACCCGCTGTCCAAGATCGCGGTGGCCTTGTTACTGTGCGGGATTTTTGGTAATCTCACCGACCGCCTTGTCCAGGGATTCTTGCTAGAGGAATTCAAATCCGCGAGCTTCTGGCATCGCTTGTCCGAGGGCTATGTGGTCGATTTCATCGCGGTGAAGCTACCACTCTGGGGTAAGCTCGTTCCCTCCAGCGGAGGCTGGTGGCCGGCATTCAACGTCGCTGACGCCAGCATTTGCGTCGCGGCTTTTCTGTTATTCATCGGCGGTATCCGCGATGAGCAGCTTGCGAAAAAGACGAAGAGTTAGGTCTTTCGTAAGTAGTCGCGGCTTGAGCCTAATCGGTGAAGATGATGATTTTTCAAAATGCTGTCTTACTACCCGGCAGCCAAATCAGTGACGTTGATAGAACTGGATGAGGAAGAAGGCGACGGTGATCGGAAACACGCGGTAACTCATGGTCACCCCGGATTTAGACCTTCGTTCAACTCGTCGAAAAGTGCAGCGAAAAAACCAACGAATCACGCCCGCTTGCTTCAAATTGTGCGCGGCGGTTTTCCGGTAGATCCTCCACCGTCGCCGGAGCATAGCCGAGTTTGCTCGTGAAGAAATCCGCCGCGCGATTGCTGAGAGCAAACACCCGAGGAATCCCGCGCTCTCGGGCGAGAGCTTCCACATGATGGACAAGCTCGATCCCGTAGCCCCGGCCTTCGTGGGTTTGTTTCACATAAAGACAGGCGACCTCCGCGCAGTTTTCCTCTGGATACTCATGCAGCGCCACACATCCGACGACGTTGTCATCAATGGCCATTACCCGGAAGTCCTCGATCCGGGATTGGATATCCTCATAAGTCCGCTCCACCAACTTCGTCCGCCGCACCGAGCGACCGATCATCCCGAGCAACTCGGGGATATCCTCCTCGCGCAGATCGCGGATCACCCGATAGCTGTCCGCGTGAACCATCGTGCCGACGCCTTCGTTTGAGAAAAGCTCATCCACTAACACTCCTTGTTGGCGTCCGTTCAGGACATGCACCCGGGGCACCCCACGCTTGCAAGCTGCTGCGGCGGCTAGCAACAAAGTGGCTCCCGCCCGGTCGCTGTGGGAGGCAAGTTTCTCGGCATCAGCCGCCCGGATGGCATGGGCTGGCGCGCCATCGATGAGGATCGCCTCCTCGAGCAGTGTAATGATCTTTGCCACGCCGATCCGGAGTGCGAACTCGACCACCGGAATATCCAGCGGACCGGTCGCCGAGGCGTCGATCACCGCAGATTGCCCGCGTGCGAGGATTTCCATCACCTCCGTCACCGCCAGTGGGTCTGTGATCGGTCGGGAAACACGAGCGGCCATGATTTCGCATTCAAGCGTCCAATCGAAAAGATCCTTCAAGTCCCCGCCCAGCACTCCGAGTACCAATTTCACCCCTAGATCCTCAAGAACCGCCAAATCGAGCAGCGTTTCTGCCACCGCAGGCTCCGGCAATAGCCCGGCCTCGATGAGGACAAAAAACACCTTCCCGCGGAATTGGGGGATATACTGGAGAACTTCTCGCACGTCACTGGATTGCGCCACGGCCTCTTCCTACCAGACCCACGCCACCCCGCAAGTCGATTCATATCTAGCACGAGGCGGCAAGGAAGGTTAGAAAAAGTGACGACATGTCGGACAACAAGAACCAGCTCTGGCGGGTCGTCGAAATCCGTGTTTGCCATTAGGCGGCGGATGCGTTGCAATCTCTTCCGTGCGCTACGAATCCATTTCCCCTGAGTTTTTTCTTAACAACCGCGAGAACCTCCGTGGTTTGCTGAAGCCGAACAGCATGGTCATCCTGCATGCCAATGACATCTATCCGACGAATGCCGATGGAACTTTGCCATTTAAGCAAAACAGCGATCTCTTCTATCTCACCGGCGTGGATCAAGAGGAGACCACGCTGGTCCTGATGCCGGACGCAGTGGATCCCAAGGAGCGGGAAATCATTTTTCTCAAAGAGACGAGCGAGCTGATCGCGATCTGGGAGGGGGAGAAACTTAGCAAGGAACAAGCTCGCGCTGTCACGGGCATTGAGCGGATCGAGTGGTCCAGCAGCTTCGATGGATTTCTCCACCGCATGGTGCCGCAAGTGGAGCACATTTATCTAGCAACAAACGAACATTTGCGTGCCAGTGTAGTCGTGGAAACTCGCAACGCACGCTTCATCAAAGACTGCCAAGCTCGTTACCCGCTGCACCGCTACGAGCGTCTCGCGCCGCTGCTCCACCGCTTGCGCATGACCAAGGACAAGGAAGAACTCAAGATGCTCCAGCGCGCTTGTGATATCACGGAAGCGGGCTTCCGGCGGACCTTGGGATTCATCAAGCCCGGTGTGGGCGAGTGGGAGATCGAAGCGGAACTGCTGCACGAATTTGTCCGCCGAGGGTCTCGCGGATTTGCTTATACGCCGATCATTGGTGCGGGGAAAAACGCTTGTGTGCTCCACTATGTGGAAAATGACACGGTCTGCAAGGATGGTGAGATGGTTCTAATGGACGTAGCCGCCGAGTATGCCGGCTGGGCCTCAGATCTAACCCGGACCGTGCCTGTGAACGGGAAATTTACCAAACGCCAGCGCCAAGTTTACGACTCTGTTCTTAGCGTCTTCCATGGCGCAAATGACATTCTGCGCCCCGGTAATACGCCGATGGAATATCAGAAACAAGTCATCGAGCTGATGGAACGCGAACTCGTCGGCCTAGGGCTCTTCACGGCTAAGGAGGCCAGTGCTCAGGGAGCGGACAAGGCGTTAGTCAAAAAATATTTCATGCATGGGACCTCGCATCACCTTGGCCTCGATGTGCACGACGTCAGCCCGCCGCACGAGCCGTTTGCGGAAGGCATGGTTTTCACCATCGAACCCGGTATCTATATCCGCGAGGAAGCGCTGGGCGTGCGTCTGGAAAATGATATTGTCATCGGCAAGGACAAGAACTTCGATCTAATGGGCAAGATCCCGATCGAAGCAGAAGAGATTGAGGCGTTGATGCGCAAATAAGGAGTCGGGACCTTACTGTCCCTTCTTTGAGTCCGAAAGGTGAAGAAACGACAATAAGGTCGTTGCTCCTTATCGCTTCGCGCTTCACCGCTCACTATGCTCACGGAAATCGTCGAGAAGCTTCCAGTGGGAAAGCAGCTTTTCATCGATTTTGTCCTTGGTCCGGACCACTAACGAAAAGAAGTAGCTCCGATCTAACGGTATAAGGCTTTATTTGAATAGTTGGGCAGATAAATATTCTGCCCAGCAGGGACCATGCCGAACACTTCTGGTAATAGGCCTCTAAAATCGGAAATTATCGAAATTCGTACTTGCCACTTTGCAGATGATTGAGCTTTCCTCAATCATCTGCCTCGGCGGATAGGGTCTGAATAACCTTACAACACAAAGCGGTTGGCATCGACCGCAACGATGCCGCCAAACCGACTGAAAGGCCGGGGGGGCGGCGGCGCATGTCCAAGCTGCTCTCTTCGGGGAAACGCCAAAGGCCGTTGCGGTCGACTTTGTGCGGCTTATTCACTCCCCGTCCACCAGGAAGGACCACATCCATCCTTGCCATGAAACCACTCGTCTCCTTACTTCTCACCTTTTCTCTCCCGCTACTGCTCCACGCCGAAACATCCGCGCCACTTGGCGAGTCCGGCACCTACATCCCGGGTTCGCTCGAAGTCCCCACCTTCACTCCGCCGCCTCCGTTCATCCCTAAAGTTCCACTCACCGACGCTAAGGCCACCCTCGTTCTGCGCGATGATGGCGAGCTAACCACCACCCTCCAGCGTGGCCAAGCCTCTATGGCCCCAGATCTTCCCGCGCCAGAACCTGCTTCCGATACAACTTTACTTCTGCTAGATCACCCCCGTGAAAAAATTGTTATCATCAACATGGGAGGCGTCATTTATGACCACCGCGTCAGTGTGGTTAATTGGCAACATCCTATTTCACGCCAACCCTACCAAGCCGTTCTGGGTTTCGACATAGGTCTCCTCACCCCCATCGGGCATTTTATTCGCGATGGCGTTACCCATCATAGTCACCTCATTTTTTCTAACCACGACACGCATGGGCCACTTGCCCGCCGCGCTGCCGCTTACGGAAGACCACCCATCCAAGTTCCTGAAATCGCCCCCGACGCCTACCGCATCACCCAAGGCGATCCCGCTGACCTAGTCGGCGTCGAACCACTCATCACCCTCCGCGATCTCTATCTAGCAGAAAAACCTCGGCTTCAAAAACTCGCCGCCGACCTAGCCACCCACCGCCAGGCTGCCCAAGCGTGGGCCGATGCACACCCAGCACCCATAGAAGCCCCCGTCTTCTGGTTCAAGCCCCATCGCAATAGCCGCTATCTCACTCCTGAAGATAAAGACAATCAAAAACAAGCAGCCCAAGAACGTGCATCACTAACAACAAAAGGAGAAGCACCATGAAAAAGCGTCTTATCATTTTAATCCATTTCATTTTTGCCTTTGGATTCATGGCTCTAACGATACCCCGAGCCATCGCCCAGCTCCCGGACACCGACAAGCAAATCGGCCTCCGCCTTCAGACCTTGCCCACCGGCGAAAAAATCCTCCATTGGATCGGGCAGACAAATCACACCTTCTTTATCCAAGCTTCCCCCGATCTTAGCGGCTGGACCTGGGCACCCAACATCGAACCCGGCCTCAACGGCCCGATGAGTTATGAAGTCGATGGACCGACCACCAAAGGGTTTTTCCGCGTCATCCGCACCCCCCAAACCGCCGCCAATCTCGACACCGCCGACTTCGATGGCGACGGCCTCAGCAACCTCTACGAAATCACCCCCCGCTCTCGATCCGGCGGCACCAACGGCTTCTCCCAACTCAGTCCCTATATTCAGGCGAACTCACTCCAAACTACCCCATTTCAGACTAACCCGCTACTGGCTGACACCGACGGAGACCTTCTCAACGACAAATGGGAAGAAGACCACGGCTTCGACCCCAACGACCCCGGCACCGGAGATCCCGACAACGGACCTAACGGAGATCCCGATGGAGACGGCCTCACCAACGCCCAAGAACTCGCCCTCGGCACCGATCCAAACAACCGCGATACCGATGGCGACAGCATTCTTGATGCAGAAGAAGTTGCCAGCGGCCACGATCCCAAGTCCGATCAATCCTACCCACCACGCTTGAATGGTGCGCTGCGAACGGCCTCCGCCCAAGGCACTTCTGCGGGCCATTACATTAAATCTAATTGGCCTCCATACTTTTTTCAGAGGGTCAGCGCCAACGAGATATCGGTTTCTACATTGGCCACATGGGTTGCCACGATGCCGTTCCCGAGCCAAGCACCCGAGAAACCGGTGGGCACCAACACCGTTTGGTATGGATATGAAACAAGCTTTTCAGCTTACCGCGTCTATCAAAATGGGCAAGGATATCTTACGCAAGGCAGGTATTGGCTCCAAACGAAGCCCGCATCAAGCGTCGAGATGAAAAGAACCATCCTTAAACTAACTAGCGGCTACCGCATTCCGCTTGGACAAACTCGGGAGGAAATCCCACCAGTCATCGAGAAGCTTGAAGTTATTATTCCAGCCAATTCCACCTCATCCCTTCCCATCGATGTAATGCCAACACTTGGTAACGCCCCCGAAGCAGGCGGAGAGATAGGTATTGGAGTCAG
>JANPAU010000116.1:0-6517 GCA_031430055.1 Akkermansiaceae bacterium
GTGAAGAAAGGACAGAAATGCGCTGAATGGTTCAAAAGCCGTCCCGCTTACGGCATCATCAGATCGGGGAATTTTAAGCGTGATTACGCACCTCTCGGATGGACGATCTTGGATCAATCGGGCGTTTTCGTCCTTGTCGGAAATGCCGAACTCCTTGCGAAGGAAAGAAGACAATAAAGTCTGATCCACCGCATCATGATCCGCTCCTTGAGGAGCAGGGAACCTTATTGTCCCTCTTCTTCATCAAGCATGAAGAGACGACAATAAAGTCGCGGCTCCTCATCGCAGCTTGACGCATTCTTTTCTAGCTGGCAGTGGTACACCTGTTATTTAACAACTAGAACAACGACCTCCCCAAACCCCATGAACCTCGACATCAGCACCAGCATCGACTTCGTCATCACGCGCACGGAGAAAACCAGCGCCGTTCAGACCACCCTCGCCACCCTTCCCGTGGACTCTTGGGTCTGGCCATCCAAGACCGCCGCTGCTTGGACGGCGGATGTGGAGCAACTGGATGGAGCCAAAAGCGGCACGCTCGCCCACAAGTCCAAAGCCGCCGCGACGGATAAGAGCATCCAGTTCGCCGCGCTGGACGCTCGTTATGGGATCCTTCACGCCCGCACCTTGCAGGCAGTGGGTGTGATGCGTTCCCGCGCTCTCGCAGATCCCACACTGCGCCCGGTGGTGAATGAACTCAGCGCCCGTGGCGATTCTAACCGCGCGATCGAGGAGGAAGGCGAGGAACTGCTCGCCGCGTGGTCGCAGGAGTTCGGCGAGGATTTCGTGCCTGCTCCGGGAAACACTTTCGAAGCCTTCCAAGCACTCTATGAAGGCTCCACCACCGTGCCTGCCTTGCGGAAACTGAAGAGCAATTACAAGGAAAGCGGCACCAAGGCACGCCGCGCAGCAGGTGATTTCAACACCCTCATCGGCCGGCTGGAAGACGAGTGCGTGCAATGGTATGCGGAGGCCACCGCCGTATTCCCCGCTGGCACGACGAATGGCGATCTCATCCGCGGCCAGATCCCCACCAGCTACAGCCCGGCAGCCGCTACGCCTGTGACACCGGCCACGCCTGCCTGAATCTGACAACTACCCGCCGCTTGCTCAAAAACGGGGCTGTTTCACGCGAAACAGCCCTTTTTCGTTTAGAAACAGCCCTAACTCGCCATTTTTACGCGTAGGAAAGCTGCCGCACACCGTAGGTGCGCCTGCGGAAGCCGTAGGAAGGCCGGCGACATACGTCGGAAAAGCGAAGGTGGCTGTAGGAGTGATGCGGTGGTGCGTCAAGGATCAGCCGAGTCCCGTAAACGCCCGCCGAATAGGCGAAGAGGCGACAGTAAGGTCGCCGCTCCTTACAGCTGCGATTAACTTACTTCTCAATCATCACCCGCCTTTTCGCGGTCGAACCCCTCTGGATACTCTGAGGCGGATATCCAGCAGGTAGGAAAGCGCATTCACGGACTTCGTCCTCGCGGGCGACCACCCCGGCAATGTTCTGGCTAATCGGTCGCAAGGCTGCCGCCAAATCCATCGAACAAGAATCCGCCGCTTCCCACTAAAGGAGCGCTGGATTCATCCGGCTCTTCTTCTCCATTCTCCCTGAATAAAACAACAATCCACACTGACCAAACAAACGTTATGAAAACTAAAATAGCAACCATCGCCGCGCTCGTCGCTAGCTTCGCCTGCGCCACCGCGGCGGAGAAAATCAAAGCCCCTAACAATGGCCGAATCATCGACTCTGTCGAACCCCACGCGGAGTTCCTCGTTGCCAAGGACAAGAAGATTGAAATCCGCTTCCTCGACGATGCGGGCAAGGTCATCGCCCCTGCCGCCCAAGTGGTCACCGTCACCATGGGCGACCGCTCCGCTCCGACTAAACTCGCCTTCATCAAAGACGGCGACAAGCTCGTCTCCGACAAAGTCATCGCCGAAGGCAAGAGCCTTCCCGTCGTTCTCCAGATCAAGTCCACGCCGGACGCCAAGGTAGTTAGCACGAAGTTCAACCTCAACTTATCACCTTGCCCAGACTGCAAGGTGCCAGAATACGCCTGCGATTGCCACGGCGGGGATGAAAAAAGCCGCGAAGGTCACAAGCATTGATTGAAGATTTCAAGTCCGGGGCCTGCATACGGTCCCGGGATTCTTAAAAAGGAGCCGGGACCTTACTGTCCCTCTTCTTCATCAGGTATGAAGAGGCGACAGTAAGGTCGCCGCTCCTTAGGGCGCGACAGGTGGTGGTCCATCTGTTACTGAATCGCCGTGTATTCGGGTCAGCAAACGCATTTTAACAAAGGGTCATTAGCCGATTAGGCCACCTTCTGGGACTCGCGCTCGGCCTCCAGTTCTGCCTCGAATTCTGCTTCCAACTTTGCTTGAATGCCTTCCTCGCTGGTATTGAACGCCTCGTCGGCGGCGGCCTGCTGGGCCGCAAGCTCTTGGTCTTTCGCGGTTTCGCGAGCGATGCGTTTGTCCAACTTCCTCTGCTCGCGCTCCCTGCGCTTGTAATCTTTGCTTGGTGTGACGGCCATGGGTAAAATCTTTCTTGAGTGCTGAATGTGGGGCGGGTCATCCGGTCTTCTTGCGGAGACGAACCGAGTCTGCCCGCCGCCTCTTACAGGGCGGCAGCCGTTCGAATCAACAGAAAAAATGTGAACTCCACCGAGCAGGGCTTGAATGAGCCGGGATAGAGAAATCAAAACCACACGCGAAGGCGAAGGCTTGCCATTGACGCTGCCGATACCCGTTCAAAGTCAAATCTTGATCCTGCGCCTGGATGGCGGGATGCTTGGCGCGTGCCAGCATCGATTCCCGAAACACCGCCTGCGGGCATCGCCTTGTTTGATCTCGATGGGACTTTGATCGCGTGGGACTGCCAGTTATTGTTTCGCCATTTTGTGCTGCGGCGAGAGCCTTGGCGGGGGATTTTTCTACCGGTTTTTCTGGTATTTCTGCCGTTTGCGGGGCTTCTCGGGGCGGGTGGAATGAAGCGGGTTTTCTTGAGCTATCTGTGGCGCATGGACCCCGCAGTGCTGGCGGAATACTCGCGGGAATTCGCCGCCGGGCTGATGCCTGAGATTTATCCGGAGCTGCGGGAGAAGTTGGAGTGCCAGCGGGCGGTGGGGGATTTTTTGATTTTGGCGTCGGCGAGCCCGGAGTTTTACGTGGCGGAAATCGGGAGGGAGCTGGGGTTCGACCTGATGCTGGGGACGCCGGTGGAGTTGGGGGATTTCTTCCCGGATTTGGAGAATCACAAGGGGGCCGCGAAAGTGGAACGCCTGAAGCGGGTGCTTCCAGAGGCATTTTTCGAAAACGGCAAACTGAAAAATTGTCATGGCTACACCGACAGTTGTGCAGATCTGCCGATGCTTGCGCTTTGTGACTCGGCGACGGTGGTGAGTCCCTCGTTGCGACTTACGGCGCTGGCAGAGCAGGCGGGCTGGGAAATTGTGCGACCGGAGCGGCCGTGGAAGTCGCGGGTGGGATTTGGCGTCCTTGCGCTCGCCTTACTTTGCGGCTGGGGTGAGGATCCGTGGAAATCCAAGAGATAGGGCACCGCGAGTCTGGTAGAGCTGAATAGGTTGTCAGCCGTGCGGGATTGGCGGAGCCTGCTCTGGCCTGAAGTTGGAGCGAGGGAATCAACGCTCCATCTCTGCAATCGCGGATTTGATCGCAGCTTGGACTTGAGGGCTTCCATAAAACGGGCCGGCACCAGGGCCGCCCGTGGTGTGGGTTTCTAGCAGGGCGAGTTCGCCATTCACGAGGAGAAATGACGGATTACCGCTGTCACCGACGACCAGGTTTCGCCCATAGGCGGGGTTTAGGCCGGGGAGGTAGCCGAGTTGCACGGTGTTGCCGGAAATCGCGGCGATTTGATGGACGGAGAGAGTGTTAGTTTGATCGGTCACGATGACGGGCTTGCCGACTGTGGCGTCACTGACCTTGGCGAATCGGTAAGCCTTCACTTCTGGCGGCAGTGGCATGTTGAGTTGGGCGACGGCGAAATCGCCCACGTTGTTGAGCGATTTCGTTTTGGAAATGAAGCGCTCGTAAGGCTTCCCATTTTTATCGTGAAACATGACTGGCACGCTCGGAGGTCGGATGTAGTGGGCTGCCATCACGACGTATTTTGGCGCAATGAGTGTGGCGGTGCGAGAGTCGTTCCACGAGACGCCGGTGAGATTCAGGTCAGAGGCCCAATTTCCTTTCCACTCGGACTGACCTTTCTGCTGGTAGGAAGAAAACAAAATGCCTCTTTCCGTCTGTTTCGGTAGGAATCCAAGGTCACTCTGAGTCGCAGAACCATTGGGAGTCATGATCGTGGGGCCGAAAGAAGGGCCGCAAGCACATATCACGAGAGAGAGGGTGAGAATCGATAGAGATTTCATAAATCGCAGGAGAGATGCCAGTTCTCAGCCCGAGTGACAAGCAAGGTTCCGCACATCTTGAGCTCGCCCTTGCCTTGTTTGGCGGACGCTGACTAGTCTCCGGCCATGCCCGCCGAGACTAGCACGCAATTTTTTCAAACTGGAAGCCCTGCCGAGCCGGTCAGGCTGCGCGATGGCGGGCAACTTCCGGGCATCACCCTCGCGTATGAGACTTGGGGTGAGCTTGATGCGGAGCGGTCCAACGCGATTTTTCTCTTCCATGCCCTCTCGGGTTCCCATCACGCCGCAGGCTTCAATCCGGGGATCGAAGGAGTTGGCGAGCTGTGGCAGCCAGAAATGCACGATGGCTGGTGGCAGTCGATGATCGGTCCCGGCAAGGCGCTGGATACGGATAAATACTTCATCCTCTGCGCAAACTACCTGGGCGGCTGTTACGGCAGCACCGGACCCGCCTCGCTGAATCCCAAGACTGGAAAACCCTGGGGTGCATCATTCCCCTCCGTCTCTGCGGCGGATCAGGTAGAGGTGTTCATTCGTTTGCTAGATCATCTCGGAGTTGAGACTCTGCATGCAGTGCTTGGTCCTTCCGTCGGTGGTCTTGTCGCACTGACTTTCGCCACCCGCTTCGCCGAGCGAGTGCGCAATGTCATCATCATCGCCTCGGGATTCAAAACCACCGTGCTCAATCGGTTGATCCTGTTTGAGCAAATTCTAGCGATCGAAAACGACCCGCATTTTAATGGTGGTGACTACTATGACGCCGCGGCCCCGCTTTACGGACTGGTTCTCGCCCGGATGATTTCTCACAAAACGTTCGTCCACCTTGACTCGATCGAGCGGCGTGCGCGGCAGGACATCGTGCAACCCGACGACGTGCTTGCGTGGTATCGAGTACGCGACCAATTCCAAAGCTACATGCTCCATCAGGGGAAAAAATTTGTCCGCCGCTTCGATGCGAATACCTACCTCCGCATCATCGATCTATGGTCGCGCTATGACGCCACGGAGGAAGGCGACGCAGAGACTCCCTCCGCTTTGTTCGAGAGATCACAGCTCGCTGGGCAGCGCTGGTTGATTTTTTCCATCGACTCTGATTTCTGTTTTTATCCGGAGGAGCAAGCGGAGCTCGTGAAGCATCTTGAAGACGCGAAAGTCGAGGTCATGCACATCATCGTGCATTCCGACAAGGGTCACGATTCCTTCCTGCTTGAACCCGATCTCTACACGCCACACGTATCGTGGTTGCTCGGCAAAAAGCCGGAAGAAGCATGAAACATTCACCTATTCCACTAAACCATCTTGAAGACTTTTAACGAACTCGGCATCCCCGCCAATCTGATGCAAGGGCTTCAGGAACTCGGCATCATCCACCCTACGGAAATCCAGGATAAGGCGATTCCTTTTCTCCTCGAAAACGGCGGTGATCTCATCGCCCAAGCTCAGACTGGCACCGGCAAGACCGCTGCTTTCGGCCTGCCTTTGTTGATGAAGGTGAATCCGAAATCCAAAGAAATCCAAGGCCTCATCGTCGCACCCACCCGTGAGTTGGCGAAGCAGATCGGCAAGCAGCTTTTCCGCTACACCAAGTTTTCTGAAAAGGTCTTCGTCGAGGTTCTCTGCGGTGGTGACGACTTTGATAAACAAGTCGCCGCGCTGCAACGTCCGACCCACATCGTCGTCGCCACACCCGGGCGCTTGATCGACTTGATTCATAAAAAAGCCCTCACCCTCGTCGGGGTGAAACATCTCGTGCTTGATGAAGCAGATGAAATGCTAAGTATGGGTTTCAAGAAAGAGTTAGTCAAAATCTTCGGACTCACCCGCGCCCGCAAGAGCACTTGGCTGTTCTCCGCAACCATCCCGGATGCCATCCACGGGCTGATCAAGGACTGCATGACCGGCAAGCCGCATTTGCTGAAAATCGACAAGGCGCACGTCGTCAATCGCGATATCGACCACCAGTTCAAGATTTGCAGTCGCGACGAAAAAACCGAAGTCATCGCCCATTTTCTCAAGCGTCAACAAGGCCACCGCGGTGTCATCTTCTGCGAGAAGAATGCGTGCTGAAGTAAACTTCTCGAGCGGTTGCACACCGTGTTTCATCACCGGTCCCGCGACGCGCG
>JANPAU010000117.1:0-2995 GCA_031430055.1 Akkermansiaceae bacterium
CTTTCTTAGAAAATGAAGTGCCGTGGTCCCGCCAAACGGCAACGCCGCCGCAGTGACGAAATCAAGCCCAGCGGGTATCGGCACCATACAACCTGTCTCCTTCATCACCTTAAACTCCGCAATTTCGCGCACAGTTGCGCCATCCAGTACTTCAAAGAATGCTTTGCGAGCCTTGTAGAGCAAACCCTTGAGCCGACAGCTACGCGCGATCAAGCAGGTGTTTGTGTTCATGTCGAAGCACTCCACTAACTGAAAATTTTCCGTGTGTCGCACGATGTCACCCACCCGCACGTCTGGCGTGTGCTCTGCCAAACACACCCCACCACTCCCGCCGCGGGTGCCAATAAGCCATCCTGCCTGGGTCAAATCCTTGGTCACCTTCGAGAAATGGTTCAGCGAAACGCCGAAAGCCTCAGCCATTTCGCGAGTGGTGGCCTTGTGATCTGGGTGGCTCATCAGGAATAGCAAGGCGCGTAGCGAGTAGTCAGTGTAGGTGGTGAGTTGCACGTTTGGGATGGCAGTTTAATAACTTCTCGATACTGCGAAGATCCATGATTCGTGGATAGATAAAATTTCGCCAGATTCGACTTGATTATTTTTAGCTTTTCAATGGAGAAATCAGGCCGCAACTCAGGCGATATAAATTATGAAAGCCATCGCATGCACAGGTTATGGATCGCTGGATGTGCTTCAGCTCGTCGAGATCCCGAAGCCAATTCCTGCAGCTAATGAAATCCTGATTCGTGTTCATGCGACGACGGTCACTGCGGGTGACTGGAGAATCCGCAGCCAAGAAATGCCTCCCGGCTTTGGGCTCATGGCTCGCTTGATCTTCGGTCTGAGAAAGCCCCGCCAACCCATTCTCGGGTCGGAGGTGGCCGGTGAAGTAGAGGCGATCGGGGAAAAGGTTACGACATTTCGACCCGGTGACCGGGTTCTTGCTTTTGATGGATGGATGATGGGTTGCCATGCGGAGTTTAAGGTGATGAAGGAGACAGGTTGTATGGTGCCGATACCCGCTGGGCTTGATTTCGTCACTGCGGCGGCGTTGCCGTTTGGCGGGACCACGGCACTTCATTTTCTAAGAAAGACGGCTGTCTGCGCAGGAGATAGAGTGTTAGTTATTGGAGCATCTGGCAGTGTCGGCTCGGCAATTGTTCAAATTGCCAAGCATCGTGGCGCGCAAGTCACAGGAGTTTGCGGCCCTTCTAACGTCGATTTAGTCAGGTCGCTCGGTGCCACGGAGGTCATCGATTATTCCAAGCAAAACGTGATTTCGCTCGGGCCAGCATTTGATGTGGTTTTTGAAACGGTCGGCTCGCTGAACGTGCCGCAGACTCTCACCTTGTTGCGCGACGGCGGTCGAGCGGCGATGATCGCTGGCGGACTCGCGGACACCGTGCTGGCCCTGTTCAGGGGTAAATCCCGTGGGATTCAAGTCGTGGCTGGACCGGCTGATGAGCGGTTAGAGGATTTGCAGGAGATTCTTGAGATGACACTTGCGGAGACATTCTGCCCCGTCATCGACACTCATTATACTTTCGAAAAATTCCGGGATGCCCACCTCCGAGTCCAAGGGAAGCGAAAGCGGGGCAATGTGGTGGTCACCATGGTTTAGGAAGCGGTAGATCGATCACCGATTAAGCTGGCGGCAGGCACATCAGATCAATTCCCTAACTTGCGCGCTGTTTTCATGAATGCAGCAATGGCCTGGGGTGTCGCGCCACGGATGGGTCCGACAGTTTTCATGTGAGTGACTTTGAGGCCTACAAAGTCGAGAATCTGTCGGCGTAGCACGTTCAGCCAGCCGTTACGATACTTCAATCTCCTCATGGAATCGATTCCTTCATTTGAAAAAGATTCTCACAAGAGTTCCATGACTTCGATCCTCTCACTCTGAGATCTCCCTTGATTGATCGATCATCATGGAATATGCAATCCCCATGATTACCACCGTCACAGGAAAAAATCAAATCACCATCCCGGCAGCGATCGCCAATCGCATCGGCCTCAAGAGCGGATCTAGAATCGACTGGCAACTATCGTCCAATCCCGATGAAATCCGCTGCATCGTCTTGCCAGAGCCGGCCGTCATCGCCGCCAGCCTGCGCGGAGCCGGGAAGCGATTCCTCAAACCGGGACTGGACCCCAGCGCCGCCTTGCTCGCCGTGCGAGCTGCTGACGAATCCATTCGCTCCACCCACCTCGAATGACCCATTTACTCGATACCTCCGCCATTCTCGCCCACTACCTGGATGAACCCGGCGCCGACGAAGTGGAAAGCCTGCTTGCCCAAGGACCTAGCGTCGTGGCCCTCGCGGCTCCTTCCTGGGTCGAACTCGACACAAGGCTCCGCGAGCTAGTGGCCGAGGTGGCAGAGCGGGAAAATGTCTTCCTGCAATACACCATCAGCCTGACCACCCTCCTGCCCGTGGACGCGGAATCCTCCCTCGCCGCGATCCGTTTGCGCAATACCGCACCAGGTCGCCTGCCTTTGGCCGATGCTCTCATCGCCGGAGTCGCGGACACAGCGGGTCTCATCCTCGTGCATCGCGACCCACACTTCGACACCATTCCCGGCATCAAAGTCCTCCGACTCCGCAGCAAGCACTGAATCCCATTTTCTCCCACTTCGATGTCCAATGTTGGGCGTTCAATGTTCGATGTTCCCTCCCTCCGCCACGGCGTCGGCATCCACCACGCCGGGCTGCTGCCGAAACATCGCTTGTTAGTGGAAAAACTCACCGCCGGCGGCCTGCTCAAAGTCGTCTGCGGGATCGAAACCCTCGGCGTCGGCTCCGTCGCTTCTTATAAACTCAAGACTCTCAAACAAAGAATTGCCTCCCCAACGCAACAACGTAGGGTTCTGCTCCATGACCACGGTTCTTTCACAAAAGGGTCAAATTGTCCTGCCCAGCGCCGTGCGGGAGCAGATGCATCTACAACCGGGACAGGATTTTGAAGTCTTCATTGATGATGAAGACACCATTTTGCT
>JANPAU010000118.1:0-2531 GCA_031430055.1 Akkermansiaceae bacterium
CCGCCTCTTGGAAGAGGAAGGGATACTGGAACATCAGGGAAACGGCCGACGGCGACGGATCGTTGAACTTGCCAGTCCGCCCTCACCTTCCCTGCGGCTGGCGATTCTCTTGGGCGAGGCTGCGGACGGAAAACTGGAATACATGACCGACCTCCAGTACCGGCTACGGGAAAATGGCCATTCTCCCTTTTTCCTCAAGCAGTCGATGGTCGAAATGGGAATGGACGTGCAGCGAATCGCCCGCACGGTGGAGCGGACCGACGCGGCTGCTTGGATCGTGCTCGCTGGCTCGCGGGAGGTTTTGGAATGGTTTTCCGCGAGGCCAATCCCCGCTTTCGCCCTGTTCGGAAGGCGGCGCAAGCTGCCGATCCCGGGCGTGGGACCAGACATGCCCACTGCCTGCGCGGCGGCCACGCGCGAACTGATCGGCCTGGGGCATCGCCGCATTGTGATGCTCGTCCGCCCGCGGCGACGCTTGCCTCAGCCCGGGACTTCCGAGCAGGCGTTTCTGGATGAACTGGCACGCCACAGCATTCCAACGAGTGAATACAATCTGCCCGCCTGGGATGAGTCAATCCACAGCTTCCACGCCCGTCTGGAGTCGCTGTTCCGCGTCACCCCGCCGACTGCGATGATCATCGACGAGGTGCCGCTGCTCATCGCGGTGCAGCAATTCCTTGCCTGGCGACGGCTGCGAGTGCCAATTGATGTGTCTCTAATCTCCACGGAAAACACACCGGCGCTGGATTGGTGTCAGCCGGCGGTCGCCCACATCCGTTGGGAATCGGCCCCCATTGTCCGCCGGGTGCTGCGGTGGGCGGACAACGTGAGTAATGGCAAAAGCGACCTGCGCCACAGCTTCACGCCCGCCAAGTTCGTTCCCGGCGGGACGATCGGTCCAGCTCCCGAAAGGTAAGATCCCAAAAGAGGCCAGGTCTGAATGGCGCTATACTGCCGCGCATGAGGATTTATGAAATAAGGAGAAGGGGTTTGCCCCCCTTCTCCCCATTGCACTAAAATCCACAATTTTTGATGCGCGGCAGTATAACTAAAATCCAAAATCCTTGGTCAATTCTTCTGCCCTGATCCTCCATTGAATCCTGAATCCCGCAGCCCTCCCCTGAAAGTGACGGTGACTATGGCTGTGGGGTCTCGCCGCAGACCGTCTCCGGAGCGTCTCGCTTCGTGTCTTCATCTTAAATGGCGAGCTTCCCACCAACTCCTTGATTTTTTTCTCCCTCGCGTCGGGCACGGCTTTCAATTCCTCTAACTCTTTCTCCCGTTTCTTCAGCATTGCGCTGGACGCCAGTTGACTGAGATACCAGCGGCTCATCGACGAGCTCCGCTCGTTCGTGGACTCCGCCAACCACTCCAGCCAGGCTTTCAACTCACCATCATTCCCAGCTTCCTGAAAAAGCCGCCCCTTGAACTTGCCGAACGACAGCTGCGAGGGGAAAGACTTTTCTACGGCAAAACTTGGGCATCAAGATCGCTAGAAGTGGCTGCATCGCATCGACGCTCTGCGTGGCTCCGTGGGCACCGGTAAAACTGGGTGTCGTGTAATTACTTTGTGCTTGTGGTGGCCAGTGACCACCAGTATCTAATTTTGTAGCAAGAAAATTCCGAAGCTTCGAGTCCCCTGCAAAAGATGGCTTAAGCGAGAGAGCCAACGAGCTACCAAACCTACCTCTTGAAAATCCATGAAACCTTTAAACCTCCCGCGCTTTTCCCGCCGTGAACGAGGCTTTGCCCTCATTGTGACTCTCTCGTTGATGATTCTGCTCACCGTCATCGCGGTCGGATTATTGACACTCTCATCGATTTCGCTGCGCGCATCATCGAGTTCCTCCGCGATGACCGAGGCTCGGAGTAATGCGCGGCTCTCCGTCCTCCTTGCGCTCGGTCAGCTTCAGTTAAATACGGGACAGGATACAAGGATCACGGCAAGTGCGAACATACTTGATTCCAGTAGCCCTTCAATTACCGGGGCATGGCGGAGTTGGGAGGGAACGGATCATGATGCCACCGGCAAGCCGATCATCCCGAATTATGCCTCCAAGAAAGTGGCAGGGAATCCGAATGGCCTTCCGGGAGTTGCTGCAAACGGGCGCTTTCTCGGCTGGCTGACTTCCGCGACTTCCAACACCGCCCCGGCAGTCGATCAATTCCCGGATATATTAAAAACCGCTGCCGTGGGCTATGTCCCATTGGTTTCCACCGGCAGCGTCTCGAATCCAAACAGCGAGGTTTACATAAAACCCACGCTAGTCAACGCCTCCAAGGGCGCACTCGCTTGGTGGACCGCCGGCGAAAATTCCAAAGCCATGATCAATACCGACCGCACTGCGAATCCGACAAACGCCGTGGCATGGCAAGAGCGGGTGCGTTCCAACGGCAGAGCGGACGCCAAATCCTTCGGACTCGAAAGCGTGAACACCATCGCCCCGGGAACCGTGATCCCCAGCACCGGAAACCTAAAACTCGTGAATCCGGCGGTAGATCTGAAAAAAATCCACGATTTGACCGCCTTC
>JANPAU010000119.1:0-16325 GCA_031430055.1 Akkermansiaceae bacterium
AGTCACGTCCCCGTTTCTAAGGCGGAAACTGCGGGAATTGAAGAATCCACCGAAGTCCAAGCTCGCGTTAAGAGATCCGAACGAACCCGCTCCGCTGGCGCTCATTCCACCCGTATCAAGAACGAACTCTCCAGAATCGAAGCCAGCTGTGGCGGTGCCCTTTAAAAAACCCGTATTGACGAATGAGCCATTGGTAGCGCGGACATCGAGCACGCCGGCACTGCCACCCGTGGCGGCTGCGGCGACCGAGACGATGCCGGAACCTGATAGAAAAACATCACCTGTTAGTGATTCCAAGGTGATTGTGCCGGCTCCCGCATAACGAGTCAGCTCTCCGAAGGTTCTGCTGGCACCTTCCACTGACAAATTTCCGCCGATTTCAAGATTTCCGGAAGTCGCTCGGATTACTAACTTTCCGCTAGGTAAAAGAATGTCTGTGTTTGCCTTCACCGTCTCGCCCTGAAGCGTCAACCCTGCGCCGAGTGCTCCGCTTGAGAAGCCGGTTCCCGCCGCGCGTTCCATGACCATCGCTTGCGTCGAGGTAATGGCATAGCTGGTGCGGGCCTCGCCGGAAATCACCGGAGTCCGGACATTGAGGTTCGCCGTAGTGGAGAACGCTCCCGTTCCCTGCACAACCAGTCCGGCAGAGGCATTGAGAGCGAGATTCTGGTAACCGTTTATTGACACCGAATTCGCGCCAAGCCGAATCGTTCCCGCTTCCACGGTGAGACTGCCGGATGAAGTCGCCTGAGCTGCAAGGGGCACCGCGTTGACCGAGTTTTCGAAGGTAACCTGGCCAGCACGAATGACAGTGTTTCCTCCGGCCTGTTCGTATCCGCGTATGCCGCTGCTACTGAGAACCAACTGTTGGAGATTAGCACTACCAAGAACACCGGTGCCGTAGACATCGATGCTGCGATAGCTCCGAAGAGTTAAATTACGGGATGCAAATGCGTCATTAAGTGTAGAACCAGACAAAACAAGATGGGGGTCGACAACCAATCCTGGCAAGAAGCCGGAAGCATCATCTTGGACCACACTGATTTGACCGCTTCCGAGGGTGAGCCAATCTGCCACAAGCTCTAAATTGGAGGCGAGGCGAGTTCCATAGGTGGAGTCTAAAATCACGTTTCCTCCGGTGATTTTTGCTCCCGCTCCGATCTCTATCAATGCGGTCGTCGCGCCGGTAAAGCCAGTGCGGGTCGTCACTGCTCTTGCATCCGCACTCACGCGGACCAACGCTCCATCACCTACCACGGTGAACGCATCTGCCACGAATGCGGAATCTGAAAACGCAGTGAGAGAAGATCCTTGCGCCACTTTGAGTGTGCCTTTGGATACCAGAACAACGTCTGATGCGGATAGAGTTTCTCCAGAGTTGTCGAGTGAAAGATTGTCAGTCTTCACATCCAAAATATAAGCTCCAGCATTCCCACGGCGGATGCCGCCAATCACGAGGCTGTCGACGTTCCACGAGTTCAGAATAGAAGTTTGCAGGGAAACCTCACCTCCAGTCGTCAGCGCATTGCTACCGACTAACCGGATATCCGCAAGGCTGCTGATGTCCACCTTGGATCCTTTTCCAAAAGATTGAGTGCGGAGGCTTCCTGCTAGTTGGAGGGCGGAAACACCGTTGAATCCTGCATATCCCGCATCCTTGGGAAGCTCCTGCGCATTGGCGAGACCTTGGCTCGCCGCAATGCCACCCAAGAAACTCGTCGCCGTATAGGTGTCATACTCGACGCGGTTGTTGAGCACTTCAGTCGAGATGATTTCAAAACGCGAGCGATTCGGCGGGGCAGCCGCAGAGCCATCGTAGCGGTTGCCCACAAAGCCCGAAACCGACTGAGCACCATCCGCCTTAGTAATTAAACCGACTCCACCTTCCCTCACAGGCGTCACTAGAAACGCTCCGGGAAGCAAGGCGTAGCGGCGGGGTAGAAGTGTATAGTTTCCGGCAGGCACTCCGGTGCTGCCATCCAGCGTGATCGTGTCACCAACTTTGAGTTTCGAGTTCACAAAGCCAGGATCGCCAGCCAGCAATCCGGCATTGGAACCTGTATTAAATGAATTGTAGGGCGCGAAAGAAATTCCAGAAGTGGGAATGATGGCAAATGACTCTGCGACCTTCGACCAATAGGTGCTGATGGTCGGTGATTGGCCGTCGTGACGAAGCTTGGCCGACCACGTTTCACCTCCAAATGAAACGAGGTCACCCGGCTGGTATTCGGTTCCCTGACTCCAGGCGGACGACGCAGAACTTAGCAGATCAATACTTCCACCATTGCCAGGCACCCAGCGGGAGGTGAGCAAATCACCCCCACCACGGATGTCGACGACTGCACCCGAATGCATGTTGACGCTACCCGCCGAGATCGAGACGGTTTTGACGGGAAGGCCGTTCAACGTGACGTTGACTCCGCGAGGATCAATCCACGTTTCACCATCCGGACTCATGCCATAGGGTGCGATCCATTCCGCTTCGCCGTTCTCATTCGCGGCCGAGACCGAAGTCAGGCTGCCGCTGCCAAGAATCAGATTCTTCGCGATCGGGGAGGCGATCGTCGATCCTGCGATCGGATTAAAAGGGCTATCGAAATCGGAGTCTCCGAGATCAAGATCCGTGCCGTCCCACCCGAGGGTGATCGAGCCAAGTGGGGCTCTGAGGACTCCGTGTTGATGAATGGACGACGCGTAAATTGACAAGTCTCCCCCAGCGGATAGAGGGAGGCCAGCGCTGCCTCCAGAGGCGGAAATCGTAACCGAACCGGAACCCCGGGCGTGGTCGTAGGCGAAAATACTGAACGAACTGGCGCTAGTGGGATAAATTCTCGAGGCGCTGAGGGCCAAGTCACCCGCCACGCTGAGCGTGCCGTTGCCGCGGATATCGCCACCAAAGGCGACAAGATCCGTCCGTCCGATGTTCTGAAGCGAAAGCGTCCCGACATCGATCAAGCTCCCGCTCAACAAGAGTTTTCCCGCGCCAAAAGTAGGAGCAAAGAAATACTGAGAGGAAGGAACCGCGGGTTCCTGCATGAATGGAAAGAACGAATCACCCGGGTTCTCCGGTGGCCGGAATTCCTGACCTACATAAATGTAAGGCGAATGAAGCGCGACAGAACTGCTAGCTTGCACGACACCGCCACTCGCGAGGCGAAGTGCTCCGGGTATGTGTAGATGGATCGGTCCTTGGAACTCGATGTTTCCTCCGAGGTTGAGAGACGAGAATCCACTTCCCTGCATGCGTTCTAGGCTAAATAGCCCGAGGCCGCCAAAGGCCGCGCCATTTCCGTCCTTCAGCCCGATTCCCACGCCCAATGGCGCGCTGGCATTCAGAATCACATCGCCACTCTGCTTGACGACAAGATTGAAGTCTGCGCTGGTTCTGCTAGATCCATCCGGGTAATATCTGCCGGAAGAAACCGATAGCGACCCGCCAATGGCAGACAAGCCACCAGCACTGCCACGCAGGATGGCGTCCGAGGCTAGCATCTGAGAGCCCGTGAGCGTGATCGTTCCTCCGTCGCTATCCAGACGGGTTGCGACAGTTCCTCGCGTATTACAGGGTGGTATATTGATTCCACACAATAGGTAAGCTGGCTTATTTCCGCCGCCCGCCAATACCGAAGGACTCAAATCAAGAACGTCGGAGGCTCCTGATGCATCCAATAATCCGCCTTTTTCGGCAAGGATATTGCCCGAAATAGAAATGCTGCCTCCGTCCAGAACCGCACCAACACGCCTGCCATAGACATCCGGCTTTAAAACCACGGCACCGGCCACGGAGAGGCGAGCGGCTTCGCCGAGATGCACGGTAGCGAGCGCCTGGGTGACGGCAAGTCTTTGGGCAGAAGTCAGGGGAAAAGCGCCAGCACCGGCGACCGAGATTTGCCCTCCAGGTGCCGTGATGGAACCCAGAAGAGTGATCGTCCCGGCCTTGAATGAGACGCTTGCCGCAGGCTCGGTGAGAATGGATGCGCTGGCACCCATCACGATGTCACCCCGGGCTTCCAAGCTGCCCAGAGTAAATGGATCGTCGGATCCTAGCGCGGTGAAACTCAAACTCACCGGCGAACGAAGTCCGTCAGAATTGACAAACGGCCTGAGAGCGAAGGCCCCGCCAAGCGTTGCGTCCTTCTCGGCAATGAAACTCTCAGCCAGAGGGCGGATGTTCGCATTTGCCGCGATGGAAATCGCAGGAATGTAGGATTCAAATTGTCCGGCAGGAGGAATTTCCGAGGATTTCACACCAATACCCGTGAGCGAGTATTTGGAGAAACCTCCGGTCCGGAAGAAGTCCTCTGTCAAGTTGAGTATACCGGGATTCTGTGCTCCCCCCACTTCGATCAGACTGGCCTGAAGATTGAGCGTTCCGCCGGTTGAACCAGAGTAACCACGCAACGTTGAACTGAGCGTGATTGATCCACCGATCACACCTGTGAAGCCCACATCTGTCCCGGTGACGAGCGAGATGATCCCTGCCTTGCCATAGGTCTTCGAACCCTTATCCGAGACATAAACGCCACCGGATACATCGATGATCGATCCTGAAGCAAACGATGCGTTGTATGACTTAACCGTAATTTCTCCTCCCCCGGAGCTGATGGCTTCCCCATCCACCGAAGGGCTTTCTGGAGTGTCATCCGCGATCAAGCCCGCAGTCGAAAGACGGGCTTCACGGCCTAACGTAAACATACCTCGGTCAGTTGCTGCCAAGGGGAAAGGTGCCGAGCCTGCTGGAGTCAGGATCGAAAATTCCGTCGCGAAGGAAGGTGATATATTGTAGGTCGTAAAACTCAGCACACCTCCGGGAGCAAGGATCGACCCATCGACCGAAATACTCGCGCCATAAAGGGTGACAGATCCTTTGGGTGCTGCCGAGAGCGTGACATTCTCAGGAATCACAATTTCGCCATCCGGGTTGTTGATTTCAAGTGAACCAAACCCTTCTTTATCTAATAATTCAGGGGAGAGCACCACATTTGCCACCCGCTCCGCAGGCAAAGCCACTGGTGAATCACCGACCATGGAAAACTCAGGAACCGTTAGTGGGCTGAGTTCATTGGAAAACAGAACGAGCGGAGGAGTTGGCGAGTGCTTGAAGAATGTGATCGCCGTGCTTCCTGGAATCGCGAGTGCGCGATCCGCCTCGAAACGAATGCGTAAGCTGCTTGCGAGCGTGCCTGAGGATCTTTGCCGGGGGCCTTCCACGGTGATTCCACGCATTTCACCGTCCAGCGCCATGCTCGGCGCGAGCAGGGTCAATTGACCGCCACTCGCTCCCTCGTCGTAAGCTATCTGGTTGGTGCCCCCGGCGAGGGGATTATGGAAGGTCTGCGTAATTCCCCACTTTTCGCTGCTGAATACGGATTTTCCGCTGTACACACCATCGTAGATTCTATCAGGCGTTGCGTTTTTGACCGCAACTTTTCTACCACCTAGCACCAGTGAAGATGTATTTACCATGCCGCCCTCATGCGAGTAGAAACCGCCAGAAACATCGAGGGTAGCGCCTTTGCGGACCACAATCGAGCCACCCGCCTGAAGAGTGATATTTCCGCCTTCCGCGGTAAGTTGGGCGACATTTCTTTCGATAATGCCTGCCAATCCGGTGACATCACCGAGTGGTGTGCCGACCCAGAACTTCCCGTTGAAGGCTCCCGACTGACGGATATCCACCGTCAGGGACTCACCCCGGAGATTGGATTCGCGTTGCAATGGCGAGTCCGCCAGCTCGGCACCGCGGAACTCGACTTCCAGAATGTTCTGCGCGAGTGGCACGAAAACGTCGACACTCCCGGCGACGTTGATGGTGGCACCCTCATCGACATAAATCTGACCGCCGTCGAATAAGAATCGCTGATTAACTCCGATAAAATAATTGGTAATGCCGGCTTCCACAGCGCCGCCCGGACCAAATATCGTGCGGTTTCCGTCCGCATCCTTGTAGGGCCAGACACCCGCTCGGATTGAAATCTCACCGTTAGGAGCAAAAAGTTGAGAGCCCTTGTCAAAATGAATAGCCAATGCCTCAATGTTTACTTGAGATCGCTCAGGCAGTGATGTCCCCGGAACGGCCTTGCTACTGGCATAGTCGGGAAGGATGCGGGTGACGCTTGCTCCGCCCAAGGTCACCAGACCGGTGAATTGATTGAAAAACATCGGGCCGCCAGCACCCTGCTCGCTGGCGCTGTCGAAGTTCGGATTTGCGACCGCACCGTAACTCGCCTTGAGATCAATGCGGCCGTTGAGATTCACCGAGGTGCTGCTCTCGATGATGCCGAGTTGCTGGATGAGGCGACCCGTGATCGAAGCACTTCCTGTGAGAGATTCGATGAGCCCGGTTTGATTGACGGTTCCCGCGTAATCGCCGACGTCACCGACCCAGACATCCAGCCCCCGTAAACTTGGATCATTCCCATCATGTGCCGCAATGCCCACTTGCAATCCAGCGGCGAGGACGGCTTGTCCTGCCGGGGTGATTATGGATCCGGCGTGAGTCACATTGGGGCCTACAAGCGTAATTCTACCGCCGTTTCCGCTACCACTAGCTGGACTTGTTAGCACTGCCCCAGGCTGTACAATCACGTCGCCGTAGCGACCCGACGCAGGTGGTGGCTCGGGCGTGAAATCCGGGGTCCCATCTGCTCCACCGGGGACAAAGAGTCCCGAGAAAAGGAACTGAGCATCGCGGTTATTGAGCAAGCCCTGCGAGACGAGATTCTTATTAATCGGTAAAGATGAAACCGTGAGGCCGCGAGCGTTGACTTGGCTGCTGCCACCGAAGATGACGCCGTTGCGGTTGATCAGATAGACTTGGCCGTCGGCCTTGATGTTACCGAGGATCTGAGTGGGATTACCGGTGGGGTCATTGACTTGGTTAAAGGCGATCCATTGGCTGACGCTCTCGCCACCGGCGGATTGATCGAAGGTGAGTGTGGTCTTTTTTCCGACATTGAGTGTCTGCCAATTCAGCAGCGCCTGTTGGGTAGTCTGGCGGATGGTAACGTTGACGTTCTCACCGGAGACGGTTTCGACAGGTTGGCTGGCACCGGACCAGCTGGCCGGGTTGGTGGCAGCGTCTGCGGCAGGATTAAGGCCGCCGGGGCGGAGGCCGTTAGGGACGACCGGGAGATTGGGGCCGAGACGATCGGGTCCGCTCTGTGCGGCGGCGCGGGCGGCAGCCTGCATCGCCTGCATCGCATCGAGCGTTTGCCCGGTGCGGCGGAGGATGTCCTGCGTGTTAGCACGAGCGGCATCGGTAGCGGCGCGGGTGAGAGCGGCACCACTGGCGCCTGGGGCGGAGGATTTCCCGCTGCCGGAGGAGGGGCGGAGGATATCGCGGGCGGAAGCATCCAGGCCGGTGAGGGCAACGACTAAGCCCGCGAAGACCGGCGCTCCATAGCGCAGCGGGGTGCTGAATAAGGGAGTACTTCTGAAATAAAATCGTTTGGGCTTCATGGGAAGAAGTCGGAATGGAAAGTGTGATAGAAATACTCAGGGACCAGCGGCGACCTTGGTAAGCTCGATTTCGTTGATTGCAAGCGGGTGCGCTTTGACCAATGTTGCCAGATATTCCTGACGCCTGGTGCGAGAACGATCGAGACGTAGCTGTGTGACGAAATTGTCACGAACCTCGTCCAGGGTGGGCGTGCGAGGTTCGCGGATGTCGAGGACTTTGAGAATGTGCCAGCCGTCTTTGAGGCTGACGGGATCAGAAATCGAACCGAGGACGAGTTTGGGAAGGTTCTCCCGGATTTCTGGCTGGATTTGGTCTTCGGTGAGCCAGCCGATTTCTCCACCCTGGGCGGCACTGGTCGATTCTTCGCTGGAGCTGCGGGCAATCGCAGCGAAATCGGCTCCTTTGGCTTTGAGTTGTTTGGAAATGCTTTGGATTTTCGCCTTATCTTTGGCGATGTAGATCTGGGCGAGTTTATAACTGCGAGGAACGATGAGCTTGGATTTCGAAGCTTCATAAGCCGCGCTCAATTCTGCATCGTTCGGATAGGTGGGATCTGGCGCGGATGCGTTCTCGAGAAAACTCTCCGTGAGGGCGGATTCGCGGGCGCGCACGAGTTTAGTGATGACGGCAGGGTCTTGATCCCACTTTTGGTCGAGAGCTTGCTTGAGGACGAGCCGTTGGACGAGCAGGGCGCGGACGTATTGACTAAGAGCCGCAGGATCTTTGGCAAGAGCGGCTTGTTGATCAGCATCTAGCCCGGCGATGACTTCACGAACGTCACTGCCAGTGATTTCAATATCCCCTACCTTGCCAAGCACGGCAGAGTGAGCAATTGAAGTTGCGAGGAGGAGTAATAGGTATTTCATGAGAAGAGATGGGATGGAATAGGAGTGATAGAAATCATAATTTTTATAATTCCCATGCTTCCCATTTTAATTGGCCTTTGGCGCGGCGAGGCGGTTGTCGAGGATCTTGTCCTTATAACCTTGCACTTGGTTTTCGATCTTCACGCGGGTAGTGCCAATGAACGGCTCGCGGGCTCCGATCGCTTTGCCAAGGGCGTAGTTTTCGTAACGGTCGAGAATTTCGTTCGCGGTATTGAAGAGGGAGATGTTCTTGGCCTGAAGGTCGGCGATGGAGCGTTTGTGGACGATGACCTCGGAAGCAAGCGTCGCGCGCTCATCTTCCTTGGTGCGGGCAATGGCGGCGGCTTTCTGATAGCCTGCTTTCCATTCATCGAGTGCTTTCACGTATTGCTCGATGCGTTTTTCCCGCTCAGCGACTTTGTTATTAAGCTTGGCGATGGTCTCGTCCGAGGTGGCTTTGTCCGCGCTATTTTGTTTGACGAGGGTGGCGTAGCGCTTGTCAAGGTCGGTGATCTTCTTGGCTTGCTCCTCGGCCTTTTGCTCGGCGATGGCTTTTTCGGCCAAGGCATTCGCAGCATCAGTCTGAGAGGTGCGGAGTTGGAGCATCACAGCGCGGAGTTGCTCGCGGAGCTTGATGCTGGGATCGACTTCGTCAGCGGCTTGGAGGGAGTGGGTGAACAGGAAGAGAAGAAGGAGCGGGACGCTCCTGCAACGGTCTGGGGCGAGACGCCTCAGCCACTTGGAAGAGAAGGTGGTTAGAGATTTCATAAAAGGATTAGAATTTGGCGTTGATGTCGAATTGGAGGGTGTCTTGGCTGAGGGGTGGACCAGCGACTTCATTGGAACTCATCCACATCAGACTCAGCCTTACAAAAGGTGAAAGGGCGAAATCACCGCCGATGGTGAAGCCTTGCACGTTGGTGCCGCCACCGCCGAAGTCGGATTCGGTGAAGGCATCGACCACGGCGTCAGACTCGACGTAACGGTAGCCGAAGGCGGCTTGCCAATCGCCGAATTTCTCAAGCGCCGGCTTGCCGATCTGGAAGGCACCATACCAAGCGGTGTCACCTCCCTCGTAATGATCATTGGGACCGCGATTACCAATTGCGGTGGCTTCGTCCACGTCGAAGGCGAGGTTCTTGGTCGCCTCACCAACGAGCGAAATCATGACGGGGTCATACGCCTCATAGGTTAGTTTTCCGGTGAGAGTTACATTTTCAAATTCCGAGGCGAGGCCGAAGTATTGGTATTGGGAGTCATTTCCAAAGTTGTTAGCGGAATCTGGGACAATGTTCCGGAGGGGGATGTAGGTATTGCCATTCTGGGCAAATGAAGGGCGGGTGGTGTCAGTATTCCCGGCGTCGTTTGGACCAAGTGGCGTAAAAGGCTCAGAGGACTTACCCTGCACTCCGTCAAATGAGTAGTAGGCTACGGCCAACTTGGTTTTCCAGTCTTCATCGAACTTCCAGTCGATACCGATCTGCGCTCCGGCGAGCCACTTGTCAGTGCTCTCGAATTTGCTAGGTTGGTTGGAAGCGAAGGCAAAGTCGGTGTTATAGACCGGGAAATAGCCGGCGGTGAAAAAGGTGGAAGCGCAATCGTTGATCTTCACCTTACCGCGCAGGGCGAGACCATCGAAACCGAGATCATTGTCCCAGTGCATGTCGGTGGAGAAGAATGGACTATCAAATCGCCCAGCCATGAAGGTGAGTTCCTCGCCGTAGCCAGGGCCCGCATCATAGCTCAGGAATGCGCGATCTAGCCAGATGGCATACTTCGAGAAATTTCCGCCACTGGCTCCGAGCGTTTGGTTGGTGGAGGTCGGCGAGTTACTGTCGCCGGTGGCGATTCGTAATCCGGCGTTGAAACCATCGCCGATTATCACGTCGGTACCGAAGCGAGTGCGCACGCGGAGGCGTTCGCGGTCTTTGTTTACGTTGCGCTGAGGGGCGAAGTTCGGATTACTCGGAGAGACGTCATAGGGAGAACCCGTGTTGATGGCATTGAAGTTAGGAAACGAACCTGAATCATCATTTCCCGAGGGGAAAAAGTCACCTTGATAGCGGACGCGAAGATCACCGAAGAACCGGAACTTGTCAGTCCAGTCAGGGTATTTCTTTTCGCTCCATTTCTCCTCGCGAGCGGCGGCCATCAGTTCCTGTTTGATTTGGTCGCGCATGTTATTTTTAACGACTTCAGGGATGTAGGTGACACGCATTTCGTCTGGATTCGGTGCCGGAGGCAGCGCGGCGATGTCAGCTTGGGCGGCGGCGGCCTGTTGGACGGCGACGGCTTCGGCTTCGGCCTGTTTGATCATTTCATCGGCCTCAGCTCGGGTGAGAATTTCTTTCTCAACGAGACGGTTGATGATGTTGATGGTGACATTGGAAGTGGGTGCGGCGGGTGCTACGGCGGGAGCGGTCGGGAGATCAGATGCGCGCGGAGCGTCGGCGGTGGGATCGGAACCTTCCGCCGGTGCGGGAGCACCTGCGGATGCGGCAGGGGCCTCGATTGGGGCGGTCTCGGTATTGACTTCTTCCGCCCGGAGTTGGCTGCTAGCTCCGAGGAATGCGACGATGAGGAATGAACGGGCGTGAGACATGAGAAATAAGTTAGAGGGCCGCCTTGCTGGCGGTGATACGAAGGACAATGGGGATAGGCATATCCGCAGGCGGTGCCTGGGGGAGCTGGAGACCGGTGAGAATTTGATTTTTGATCGCTTGATCCACCGCAGGATTTCCGGAGGAATTGACGAGCTGGGCGCGGGTGATGCGACCATTTGAATCCGGCCAAACGCGCACTTGGAGAACCATCTTGGCATTGCGAGTCGATGGATGCCTGCGGAGTGCCTCAGCGATGGAGGTCTGAACCTTGGCCGCATACCAACCGAATTTGCTGCCGCCGCCCTTGCGACCGTTGCCGCCGATTTTTCCGTTACCGTTGCCGCCGCCCAGTCCTTCCATGCCGGGGCCATTGCCAGCGATGCTCGTGGATAGATCATCCGACGGTGCTTCCGGCGGAGTGTTGTCCGGCGGTGGCTCGTCGTCGGGGACGGGCTCTTGCTCGATCATCTCCTGCTCTTTTTGCTCCACTTCCTTCGGTGGAGGTGGCTCGACTTTCGGTGGAGGTGGCGGCGGTGGAGGTGGTGGTGGGAGAGTGATCTGAACGATCTCGGATTTCCGAGGGCCAGGCTTTTTGGTTTTCCCACCACTGGTTAGGAACGATGCGATACCGCCTAGCAGGACGATCGCCAGCAATATCCCGATGTAGAGACGATGCTTGCTCGGCTTGGCCGGCGGCGGCGGAAATGTAGGTCGGGGAGACATGACGGAGCTTGGTTATTTGCCGCCCTTCGGCTCTTGCGTGGCGAGACCGATTTGGCTGATGTTGTTGCGTCCTAACACCGCGAGAACATCCATGATGCCTTGGTATTGATTCTGGCCGTCGCCCCGGACGACCACTGGCACATCTTTGTTAGCGGCGACGAGCACTTTGAGTTTTGCATCCAGTTCGTCGAGAGTTACGCCGACGGTGTTGAGCTTGATCTTGCCGGCGGTGTCGATGGTGATTGCCTGAGTCTTGGGCTCTTCCATTTTCTTTGCCGCGCTCTTGCTGGCGCTTGGTAGATTCACCTTCACGCCCTGCACGCCAGCAGTGGTCATGATGATGAAAATCAACAAGAGGACGAGATAAAGGTCCACCATTGGGGTGACATTGATGTCGTCGTAGTTGCTTTCAGAAGAGGCCATGGGAAGAAGAGGTCTGGAGTCAGGAGACAGAGGTCAGTGGGTGCCGCTGCCGCTGTTGGTGGAATCCGGTTCGGCGTTGGGAGGCCGATAGAACTCGGCCATCTTGGCGACGAACTCGTCGATGAAGACTTGCATGAGTGCGAGTGAGTTTTTGATCCGACCATTTAAGTAGCTGTAAATGAACAGTGCGGGAATGGCGACGACGAGGCCGACGACCGTCGCGAGAAGGGCGGAGGCGATACCTGGAGCGATGGAGTTGACGTTGACCTCGCCGGATTTCGCGATGATGGCGAAGGTGATCATGACGCCAACGACGGTTCCTAGCAGTCCGACGTATGGACCACCGGCGATGCTCATGGTGAGATAGACGAGTCCGTTGGAGAGGCGGTGAGTTTCATGGACCAAACCAGCATCGAGGCTAGCACGAATGGCTTGAATGGAGCGACCGGATAGGCCTTGAACGCGGGTGTTATCCTTATCCAAGCGGTGGCGGATTTCGTCGGCTCCGATTTGATAGATATGGTAAAGTGGTGATTTCTGGATGTGTGATTGATCAGAATCATCGACTTGTCCGCCAAGGGTGGTAACGCTGGCGTTGTCCTCGGTATCGAGCGCGGTAAGATCGGTGGAGAGTTCTTTCCATTTCTTGAGAAAAATCTTAGTGCCCTTCTCGATCGAGTTGAGGTAGAGAAATTTTTTCACTGCCACCGTCCAACCAACGATGATCATGATGACGCAGACGCCAATCGCGATCCAGCCGTCGAACATCATGTTCTTCGCAATATCGCCGAAGAGCATGACGTGCGCCATGGCACCGCTGTGTTCGCCACCGCCGCCTTCGCCCGCTTCGACCATGCCGACGGCGAGGGTGCGTTGGGCAGCGTCAAAATTACCTTGAGTGGCTAGGGTGAGTTTGACCCACGAGTCGGAGCGGGCGATTTTCGAGAGCGTTAGTTCATCGAGCTCGCCGGTGAATGAAGTGGTGCCAGCGGTTTCGGTGACGAGGCCACCGATGGAGAGTGGCGTGGTGAGAGCTGGGAGAGCGCCATCGATGCTGGCGTAGGATACTCCGTTGACGAAGAGTTTCACGGTCTTGCCATCTGCGACGAGGGCGAGGTGAGTCCATACGCTCGGGGTAAGAGGTGCGCCGGGCTGGCTGCGTGTGGAACCTAACTGGACAGTGGGAATCCCTTGGTCGAGCAGCAGG
This sequence comes from Akkermansiaceae bacterium, assembly GCA_031430055.1. GTDB lineage: Bacteria > Verrucomicrobiota > Verrucomicrobiia > Verrucomicrobiales > Akkermansiaceae > Luteolibacter. Next base: position 13,285 of record JANPAU010000119.1, read on the forward strand.
CGGAGAGAGTTTTGACCATCTGCCCGGCTGAAGATCACGGCATTTTCCTGAAGCGCTGCGGGCTTGATCCAGGTGGAAAGAGTCAGAGCTTGGCCGGCTTTCCATTCGAGCGATGGGGTGTTTGGAATAAGGACCGGAGCGGTTCCTAACAAACGAAGACCATTGCCGATGAGAGAACTCTCCGCAGTCGTCGCCACGGTGTCTGAGTGGTTGGCATTTGCCGTGGAGTCGGTGGGAGCGGCACCGCGCTCGGCGAAGTGATAGGCGAGAATGGTGTCGGCGTCGAAGGCGTCGGTTGGCTTTTCAGGCGCTGGCATGGCCGCGTCGGTATTGCCGTAGTAGATGTGGATTGTCTCTTTGGTGGCGGGCTTTACATCCGGCAGTTTTACCCAGACGAATGCTTCGTTAAGGAGATTGTCATAACTCTCGACCTGATGGGAGAGGACCGTCTTGCCATCCGCCGCGATGAAGCGCAAATCGCTGCCATCCTCGCGAGCGCTGACGAACTGGAAATTTCCATCATGCAGGCGGACCAGTACCGTGACGGCTCCCGCAGTATCTGTGACTGCGGCGGCATCCGCTCCGGTGTCGAGTGTGAGTGATTGGCGCTGGGTCCAGTCCGAACTCCACCAAGCTGCGGCTGCGGCGGCTTCTTCAGCTTGCAAATGGCTGGTGAGGACGAAGGCGACGGACACGCTGGCGAGCAGCGAGAGGGTAGAGCGTTTGATCATAGGAGAGGGAGTTGGTAAAATGAGTGTTAGAAATCGGCCCAACCGCGGAAATTGAGGCGGACCTCGCCTTGGTCAGTGTCAGCTTCTTCGATGAGTGGCACGGCGACATCGACGGCACCGTTGTAGTGTTTAGCGACATTGATCCGGCTGCCGATGCCGAAACTCGCGAGGCTGAACTGAGATTCTTGGCCGGGAAGTTCATCTTGAAGTCCGATGATGCCTGCGTCAGTGAAAGCATAGAAACGCCATTCGTCGGCCTTGCGGTCTGCGTTGACGCCGGACTTGGCTGGATCACCTAACAATGAGGGACTTATCCACTCGACAGTTCCGAAGAGTCCATTGTCTCCGAGCGACGTGGCTTCGAGATAACCCCGCGCGGTATCGAGTCCGCCGCCGGCGAATTGCTCACTGTTGACGAGTGGTTGGCTGGAGAGCTGGCCTTGGATTTTCGCAAACAGTTGGAAGCCGCCGTCGAGGTCATGGGTGTGAGCGAGGTCTCCGCGGAGATAGACGTAGCTGCCGTCTGCATTGAAGCGTTTGTTCGCGTAGTCATCTTCGTCACTGCCGACGTCGCGCAGGCCAAAGTTGAGCGATGCATTGAGCGCAGTGAAACTCTTGTCGGCGATCCAACTGGCGGTGTAATTCGCACTGAGCGGATAGTATTCGATGGGCGAGGAAATGGTGTCGTTCCCGATGACGATGTCTTCCTCTAGGTTCTTGTAGTCGATGCCGAGGGTGACATTTTGATAGAACTTGGGAGTCGTCGGCAGGTCGAGCAACATCCGTAGTCCGACGATTTCACCGGCACCCGCGACCGCGCCGCCGCCCAGGGTGGAAACGTTGCTGTCTTGCTTGGTCGCCTGCGCCATCAAGCTCACGCCATCCGAGACACGGGCGAGGTAGTATCCGGAAAAGACGAGTGCATCATCGATATTTTCGGGCGCGACTTGGAAACTCAAACCACCGGTGTGGCCTTTTTGAAATAAATTTCCATAACTCAGCGAGCCGTTGAGCCGGAGTTGTGTGGTATCGGCACTATAGCGATTATTCAGTTCGAGCGAGCCGTGGAGTGGGAGTTTATCCTCGACGTTGAGGTCGATGTCGACCGTTCCGGGTTCCACGCCTTGTCGTAAGACGGGTGTCACTCGCCGGTCACCGAGGCGGTTGAGGCCGACGATTTCCTTGGTGATTTGCTTCATGTCGGGAGTGTTTCCTTCTGCCAGGGAAGGTGCCTCGCGCTTGATTTGAGTGGGGAGAAACCAGCGTGCGCCATTCACCCGAAGGCGACCGACTTTGTTCTCTACGACTTCCAAACGGATGACACCACCGCGAGGATCCTGCTGGGGGACGATGACCGAGACAGTTTGAAATCCCTTGTCGTGATAGACTTTTTCCAATGCCCCGCGCGCCTGTTCGACATCGGCGGGGGTGCGGGCCGGGCCGAGATACGGATAGACGGCTTCTTCGACTTCGAGGTTCTTCAATCGCTTTGCGCCATCCACACGATACTCGCGGATGTAGAACGAGGTGATTTCCTGCGCAGCGAGGAAGGTCGAGCTCAAGCTCAAGCACAAGTAGCCAATTACCGCTCGTACGGAACTCGGGTGCGAAGAAGATGTCTTGGAAAAATCCATGCCTGTAGCCCGAAGCGAGTCCGGTTCGAAGGATTCTCAAGCCGACCACTCTGTCTCAAGGGCGCTCATGTGACATTCCTGTCACAATGGTCTAAGGCTCTTATTCTATGCGGTTTTCACCCGCTTTTCTGCCTTCAACATGCCGCATCCGGCCGCCACATCAATTCCGCGACGCTGTCGGAATGTGCAAGGGAAGCCCCCGGCGATCAGGATTTTTTGAAACTCGTGGCCAGCGTCACTTTGCACTCCGGCGAAACCTCCCGTGGGATTAAGGGGGATTAAATTGATGTGGGCATCGATGCCGCGGAGCAGTTCGACCAGGCGCATGGCCGTCTCGGGCGAATCGTTTTTCCCGGCAATGAGCGTCCACTCGAAAAAGATCTTTCTGCCAGTGACGGCACCATACTCACGGCAGGCATCGATCAACATCGCCAGCGACCAGCGCTTGCTCGCAGGCACGAGGGCCGAGCGCTCCGCCTCGGTCGAACCGTGCAAGCTAACTGCCAGACAATACGGCTGCGCCTCCGCCGCAAGCCTGAGAATGGCAGGTACGACGCCCACGGTGCTGATAGAAATCCGCGTCGGCCCGATGCCGGGTCCTCGCCTATCAGAAATCGTTTCCAGTGCCGCGATCACCGAGTCGTAGTTGTGGAGCGGCTCGCCCATGCCCATGAGC
>JANPAU010000120.1:0-6248 GCA_031430055.1 Akkermansiaceae bacterium
CGACAAGGTTTCCGCAGGATGCAAATTCTGCTACGCGGAGATCATGTCGCGGCGCTTGCAGGCGATGGGGGTTGAGAAATACGCGGACGGCTTCAAGGTGCGGCAGCATGAATCGGCACTAGCGATTCCCTACGGCTGGAAAAAACCAGCGATGGTTTTTGTGAACTCGATGAGCGACCTGTTCCACAAGGACATGCCGTTGGAGTTCATCCAAAAGGTGTTCAAGGTTATGAACGAATGCCCGCACTTGATTTTCCAAGTGCTCACCAAGCGCGGCGAGCGCCTGGAGGAAGTTTGGAAGCATTTGACGTGGAGCGAGAACATCTGGATGGGCGTGAGCGTGGAGAACGAGTTGGTGACGCACCGCATCGACAGCCTGCGCAAGGTTCCAGCCGCCGTGAGATTCCTTTCCTGCGAGCCGTTGATCGGCCCCTTGCCAAAGCTCAGTCTGAAGGGCATCGATTGGGTGATCGTGGGCGGAGAAAGCGGAGTTCATCCACGCCCGATGCAACCGGAATGGGCAGTGGAGATCCGCGACCAATGCGAGAAGCACGACGTCGCTTTCTTTTTCAAGCAATGGGGTGGCCGCAACAAGAAGGCGGCGGGCCGGGAACTGGAAGGCGTCCATCACGATACTTTCCCGAAGCCGAAGAAGCGGCGGCAGGTGAAGTTGCTGGCAAAGTGAATAGAGTCAGACCTCTCCGCTTCCCGGGAATCGTCCTAACATTTTCGCTACAGCGTCAATTCATCAGCATCCCCAACTCCTCGCTCCCGCATGGTCCAGCCATGAAAGATGCCGAGGTTCAAACTCAAATCATGGTGGCAGCAAGGTAACACGCACCCGTCCGAAACGTGGACTGCCATTGCCGATGTCGCCGATGGTGACGCGCTCCCAGTCGGCGTTGATGGTCTCGACCACCGGAGCACCTGCGGCGGTGGTGAAATTATCCAAAGCGGAGCTGAACTGCGGCGTGTAGCTCAAGCCGGCCACGGCCTTGCGCCGCAGATACTGGAGCACGAGCTGTTGGCCCGTGGGGCTGCCCGGCACCAGCATCATCCGCGGCAGGCCGGAGTTGGGCTGGGTCGTTGGATGATAGAGGGCGGAGTCGGCCTTGGCGGGATCGAGATTGAAAGCGTATTCCAGCTGCTTTGAAATTCCATCGCCGTCCTCGTCTGCCAGTTGCGATTCAGGAGTGCCACTGACGCCGTGATCGAATGCCCACTGTTGATAGGAATCGCGATAAGTGACGGTCAGCGAGTTGGAGGCGAAATTGGCTGCCCCGTCGATGTCGAGCACGGTGTTTTGCAGCAGCGAAAAGACCACTGTGCCGGATGTTGGCGCGACGGTCACCACGTAAGTCGTGCCCGAGCCAGTGATAGAAACGACTGAGCCACCGGTGATCGAGATGTCACCCGTTGTCAGGTCGGTGACGTTTTCTGAAAATTTGAGATTGGCGGTGAATCCGTCATTCACGACGGACTTGGCCGTGGCGAGCGTGGCGAGTGGGCGCACGCTTTCGAGTTCGAGCCTGGCAAGTTGCGCGCCGTCTTCCCGCGCATAGATGGTGACGGTGTGAGTGCCTGCGGTGAGGGTCAAGATGACCGGATCGGCGACGTTGCGGTGATTCACATAATCCCAAACGTAGGCCGTGCCGAGAGGAGCGACGTCCCACAGACTCACGCTGCCAAGTGCTTGGTTTCCATCGACTTCGACGTAAAATGAATCGCTCTCGGTGGTGGCCGCGTGGACTTGGCCGCGAAGCATCCATTGGCCAGCATGGGGCACGATGAAGGTGAACTCCGCCCGGTGCTGAGTGGCGATCGGCGGCCCGTTATTCTCCGGAGCGCTTCCCTCGGGGAGCCAGAGATATTTCCCATTTGGTGCGGTGGGGTCGGTCACGAGGACCATTCCGCCGCCGATGAAGGAGGCCTCGGCTGCATTCCGCGCAAGGATTTGCGTGGAGTAGAAGAGTGACAACGAGGTGCCCGCGCTCGTCGGATTTCCGGCGTTGTCGGTGACGGCGGCGGTGCGGAGTTCAATACCGGCTGAGCTGCCTTGGACCAACGGGGTCAAATTGAGCAAATAGGAGTCTCCGTCTGGCACGATGGAATCCAGAGTCACATTCACCAGCGAGAAATCCGCAGCGGTTAGCCCGTTGACAGACTCGCCGAAGGTGAGGCCGATCTGGAATGGACCGCTGACTTGTGCAGGCACTCCGGTGAAGAGCGGCACCGGCGGCAGGGTATCCAGATAGCTCAGGGAAAGCACTGCGGATGCACGGCTCCCGAGCGCGGTTAGATTCGCGGCATTCGTCGGCACGGAAACCGTGATATTGGGTGCCGTCGGCGAAATGGTCGCCACGTAATAATATCCCTTACCGCGCAGTTGACTCACGTTGCCGCCGCTGACTTGGAGGTCGGAGGCGGTGAAATCTGTGACATCCATGTCGAAGGCGACCGTGACGTCGAAGGCACCGCTGACAGCGCCCGTAGGCCCAGCAATTTCGCAGCGCGTCTTGCGGCCACCACCGGGAATGTCATAGCGCTGCACGGTGGTTGCATTCGGCCAAGTGCCGGCATTCATGAGCGTCCAGCTCACGCCATCCAGGCTGTGGTGGACCTGATAGTTTGCGATCCGGCCGTTGAAGTAGTCTTGGCGCGGGGTGTAAACGAAGCCGCCAACAGAGCGCGGTGACCCGAGATCGAGCGTGAGGTGGTGCGGCGGCGTCGGGTCCGGCGGGATCGCCCCTTGGTTATACTCGGTGTGCCAAAATGTGTCGGGATTTCCATCAATCGCAAAAATCGCGCGAGCATCCTCATCGTCCGTTTCCTGACTATCAAAACTATCGACCGACAAGCCGGAAGTGGGCATCGGCACGCCATTGCCATCGAGCACCGAGAATTCTGCAACGCTGGTCCAAGCGCCCGCATTCACCTCGCTGAGTGCAGTGAGGCGGACGTAGCGGGCTTGCGGCTTGGCGGTGGTATCGAATTCCGCCGGAGTCAGGCCTTGGATGTATTGTTGGAGCAGCGCGACCGCTTCTTGATCGACGAGATTTTTCGCGATCGGCGGCATGGCCGTGCCATTTCCCACGGACCCCATCCGGAAATGCAGCGCGGACAAGCTGGTATCACCGGGTTTGATGTAACGACCTTCGGGATCGAATTGGAAATGGCCTTGAATGGTGCCGTTGACGATTCCTTGGAGCGCGAGCGGAGTCCCAAGCTGCGCATCGAAGAAGCTCACCGTGCCGCCGGGGCGGTGGCAATGGGCGCAGTTGGTGTCGAGGTAAGAACGTACCCGGTGCTCGACGGGCGCGGTCGTATCGCCAATCGCGCGGGATTCGATGAAGTTCGCTAACTCAGTGGTGGTGAGCGTGCGGTCAAACATTCCGAGAGAATTGAAAGTGGCAAGTTGGTTTGCGGTGCGGCCAGTGGTTTCGTAGTGGAAATTCCCGTTGAGCGGGCTGGTCCGCACGCCCAGCGCTTGGCCTGCGGCAGCGGTGTGGCACTGCATACAATCGGCGCGCGACGGATAGTTCCAGCGGCGGCTTTCGGTGCTGCCGTTTGGCAGAGTTACCGGGAAATCCTCGATTTGGCCGGCAGTTAGCAAGGTCGCGTCAGTGCCCGCGCTGTTCCAGCGGTAAGTAACGCCGTATTTCCCGCCGCCAGCGGTGCAAACGAGGAAGCGAGTTTCCAGGCGTTTGATCTGTGACGGGTCATTGGCATTCGTCGCGACCTCGAAATGTTTCACCAAGACGGTTCCTGTGGGAAAACCCCAGCTCCCTTCTTCATCGAAGACGATGTCTTCCGAAGCCGTATTATGTGAGCCGTCGTTCGGCAGAATGATCCAGCGCTTTTTGGCCGCTGCATCCGACCACAGCGGCGACACCACCGTGTAAGGAACCGCTGCGGGCACGGCTGTGAGCGCGGCGAGATTGCTGAAAAAACCGGTCTGAGAAAGGAGCGGCGGCGGCTCGGCGGAGAGCCCGGCCACAATCAGCTTGCGGATGGTGCCGCCCGCTTGGTTGGTGCCGTTGACCGTGAGTAAATAAATTTCGCCTGCCGTGTCGGTGCAAAAGTTCGAGAGTCCGATTTTTTCGCCGGTGGGGAATCCATCGATGACCAATTGACTCACCGGCGCGCCGCTGGTGGGGAGCGTGGCGGTCCAGATCTTGCCAACGACGTGATCCGCGTAAAGCAGCTTGCCACCGAGAGCGGCGTCCCACTTGGCACCGCGGTAACGCATACCGCCGATAATGCAAAATCCAACGCTGTGGTTGTAGTCCAACGCTGGCGGAGTATCGATGCCGATGGGCGGCACGGCAGCCGCTCCCGGGCCAGCGATGAATCCTTCGCGGTAGCCCCACTGGGCATTGCCACCTCTTGGCAGCCGAGTCATTTCCTCGCGCGCACCCTCGCCCACGTCGCCGATCCAGACCTCGTCCGTCAGTGCGTCATAATGCGCGGTGTGCGGACTGCGGAGGCCGAGGGATGCGTATTCTTCCAAGATCGAGCCAGCGGGATCGAGCCACGGATTGTCATTGGGAATTCCATAGCCTTGGGTGTAGCTCGCTGGCCAACTTGCGGGTTTATTCGCCGGACTCAGTGGCTGGCGGCGGATTGGGTGGGATTTCGTCGGATCATTGTTCACATCGATCCGGAAAATACCGCTGAAAAGCCCGAAGTTCAGCTTCTGCGTGCGACTCAATGCACCATCCGAGCCGGTCAGGCCGCCACCTTCATTGCTATCACCGCCGTCGCCGCAGGTGATGTTGAGGAAACCGCTGTTATCGAAATACATCGCCCCGCCGTTGTGCCAACGGCAGCGGTCATACTGGCTCATGAGGACGAACTCGCTGTTTGGATCGAGCGTGCCGCTGGCGGGCAGCCAAGTGAAGCGCGAGACCCGCCAATACGAGTGATTGTCATCCGCGCCGACGAGTGCTGGCTTGTGGTTGTAGCAAACGTAAGTGTAGTTCGCATTTGGCGATCCGCTCTGGCCGAATTGAGGGTGGAAAACGAGGCTGTAAAAACCCTGATCTTCCGAGACTTGGGTGGTAGATACCCGGTCGAGCACTTTCACCACTTGCGCCTGGGTCGTCGCCGGGCTGTTCGGAAAGCGCCAGATTTGGCCGTTTTTCCCGACGAGAAGTAGGTTGGTGCTGCCCGGAATCGGCGTCAGCCACAGCGGGTCAATGAAGGTGAGATTGGGAAACGCATTCTCGGTGGACCAGCCGGTCGCCTGCCCCGGTGCGACGGATGGAAAAACTCCGTTGAAAAACGGAGCCACTGGCTTGGGCGCGTCGAGGCCGCTGGATTGGGCCATCGCACTCGGCGCGGTTTCCCATAAGGCAAGTGCCGTCAAAAATCCGCCAAACGCGGACAAGCATCGAGAGAGATCATGTTTCCACATCGTCGTTGAGATATTGGGTTTTTGTTTTTGATGCGGTGTGGGGTGCCCACACGGTGAGTGACTCACTCTAGCCGCTTGATGCTTAGCGGATTCGATTCCTGAAGCTCTACGGGCAGTGCTGCATCCGGGAAGCTCTGCCAGGAGACCGGGCGGCAGAAGCGGAAAATCGCCATGGTGCCGACGGAAGTGCTGCGGCCGTCGGAAGTGGCGGGGAAGGGGCCACCGTGGACCATGCTGTTGCAGACTTCCACGCCGGTGGGAAAACCGTTGAAGATGAGTCGGCCAGCGCGCTGTTGGAGAGCGTGGACGAGGCCGCCGTGGGAGGCGAGTTCTTCTGTGGTGGCGTGAAGGCTGGCGGTGAGCTGGCCTACGAGGTGAGGAATGGCGGCTTCGATTTCAGACAACGCTCCGCGGACAATCAAGGTGGCAGGGCCGAACATTTCGCCTTGGAGTGCTTCGTTTTTCAAAAAGTCGGCGATGGAAACGGTGAAAACCGCAGGGGCTCCTTGGCCGGGACCGGCCTCGGTGGCGGAGCGGGCAAGGGTGGATACGCCATCCGCAGCGGCGAAGGCGGCGGTGGAATCTGCATAGGATTTACAAATCGAGGCATTCAACATCATGCCGGGAGCGCCTGCTTCGATGAGGGATTTGAGCTTGTTGAGGAATGCGTCACCTTGGTCTGCGGGCATGAAGACGAGGCCAGGGTTGGTGCAAAATTGACCGACGCCCATGGTGAGCGAGCCGAAAAATGCTTCCGCAAAGGCTTCCTCGCCGCGCGCGAGGGCACCTGGGAGGATGACGACTGGGTTCACGGAACTCATCTCGGCGTAAA
>JANPAU010000121.1:0-2038 GCA_031430055.1 Akkermansiaceae bacterium
AGCAAGTCCGTCGCCTACCGCTTCCACTACCGCGAGTCCACCCGCACGCTCAAGACGGAAGAGATCGACACCGCCCACCAGAAGGTGCTCGAAGCGCTGGCGAAGGGGCTGGGCGTGAAGTTCCGTTGAGGAAAGTAACAAAACTCGATCGTTGAAATTGCAGCTTGTCGTTCCACAGTAGCTTTCCGAATCTCCGCGCATATGGCCACACTGAATGAAAAACCTGTTCGCCTGCTGATGCATGACATGGCCTCATCCATGGGATTGCAGCCGGGCCAAAGCTTTTCACGCGAACAAGCCGTTCAATGGTTTGCGACGAACTACCCCAACGTCAAGCAAGGCACGGTCGCCGCACATCTCATCTGCTTATCCACCAATGCACCCACACGCCTACACTATGCTCCAAAAGCTGACGGATCGGACGACAGATTTTTCAAAATCGATAGTTCGCTTTTCCGTTTATACGAGCCCGGACGTGATCCCACGCCACTATCGAAACTGACACCACCCGCCGAAGAGCCTGCGGAGTCGCCCCCCGAGGGATCCAGCGAATTCGCATACGAACATGATCTTCGCGACTATCTGGCCAGAAATCTACACCTTATCGAGCCATCCTTACGGCTTTACTCCGACGAAGGTATCACCGGTTTGGAGTTCCCCGTTGGCGGCCGCTTCATCGACATCTTGGCCGTCGATCAAGCAAACAACTACGTGGTCATTGAATTGAAGGTATCAAAAGGTTACGACCGTGTTGTTGGCCAACTTCTTCGCTACGTGAGTTGGATCAAAAAGAACCATGCGGATGTCGGCCAATCGGTTCGGGGTATCATCATTGCAAAGCAGATCAGCAACGATCTTCGCCTCGCGTGTTCGGAGGTGCCCGCCGTTTCACTTTATGAATACTCGCTGGCAGTTTCGGTGAAGCAAATCGTGCTTGAGTGAAACGATGATTCCCCCCCGAATGCATGGGAAAGTATTTGTTATGACTCCTCCAAACGAATTCAGAATTACAGGACTTGAAATTGGGGAGTCGCCTGATTCGGCCCTGCATGAATCCATGCTGGACAACCCCGAAGCCGAAGCCATGTCCGAGTTAATGGCGGTTAAGCAGGCATTGAAAATGGGCATGAGTATTGAAGATGCCGTCCATCATTTTGCAGGCGACTTGGCGCGAGAGCGATTGATCGAGGAGGGGATCATGACAATTCCGCCTGACAAACTTTGACGGACCGTGGACCGATTCGCGCTTCCACAAGGTTCCTCTCATTTCCTTTCCGCAACTTCCATCAATGTCTCCTATTTCCCAACCGCCAGCGCCTCCCGAATCGCCTCTGGATGCAGTCTCGCCACGGCCAGCAAGGTCTTCGCCGCACCGCTGGGTTCGCCGGTGCCACGTTCCCATTTGCGGATGGTGGCGAGGGAGACGCCGAGCATGGTGGCGAAGTCATGCTGGGTGAGATCGAGTTCGTGGCGGACTTTGGCGGCTTCGGTCTTGGCCTTCCAGGCGCGGGCTTGTTTGCGCCGATAGGTTTGCGGATCGAGTTCCACCCGGTGCATCGCACCGCCGGGGAGGAGGGTGACTTCCCGCACCCTTGCCGGAGCGATTTCACCGCGTTCGACGGCGTGGACTTCGCGGGTGATTTCCTGGATTTCAGATTTTTTCATGGATCGAGTTCGGTGAGGATCTCGTAAACCTTGCGACTGAAGGCTGCGGAGTCCCACGAAGATCATGAGATAAAAATGATCTCATTTATCACAATCTCAAGGAAAAAATTAAAAGAGCCATTTTCGAAATTCACTTCGCTTCGACGTCTTCACCGACCCCACCGGCCAAAAGATCGCCGCCGACAGCAAGTCCGTCGCCTACCGCTTCCACTACCGCGAGTCCACCCGCACGCTCAAAACCGAAGAGATCGACACCGCCCATCAGAAAGTTCTCGAAGCGCTGACGAAGGGGCTGGGTGTGAAGTTCCGGTGAGGGCAGTGGGATTCTTTGTCTGACATTGTCTGATCATCCTTGGAATGTCGTTTCTCTTCG
>JANPAU010000122.1:0-7329 GCA_031430055.1 Akkermansiaceae bacterium
CAGAAAAATCCCGATTCCGATGACTTGGAGCAGCGCGATCAGCCCTTGCTCGATGCCATCGATGAGCACGCGCTCCATGTTGGTCACATCCTCGACGACTCGCGTCATGATGTCTCCGGTGCGCCGCGTATCGAACCACTGGAGCGGCAAACGCTGGATTTTTTCATAAAGATCCGAGCGAATATCGAAGATTACCTTCTGTTCGAAGATATTATTGATGAAAATCCGGACCGAGTTGAGTCCGTCTTTTGCTAAAAACCCGAAAAGGGCGACGAAAATCCAAAAAGAAAATTCCGAGTGGCGGGCCGGAAAGGGGATGATTTTATCGATCACGTATCCCGTCGCATTGGGGAACACAAAAACCGCCAAAGTCATTCCAATTGCGCACAATAGCTGCGCTGCAGCGAGTCCGGGGTAGTGTCGCAGGTAGGAAAAGACGCGGAGAATTGACTTCATGGGTGGGCCACAGCGATGCCCTCCGGTGAGTGCTTTGTAAAGCCAAGGTCGAGTGAAGTTTGCAAGTCCGTGAAATTTGGGATTGCGGTGTCCAATTGGGACTTCCTAGAGTCCGCCCACACAAAGATTTCAAAACTCACTACAAAACCCCATGGCCAATCTGTTCGGAATCCTCACTGCAATCGTTCTCGCGCTCTCAGCACTCGTTGCTTACAAAAATAAAGAAGCTCATAGTGAGCGCGTCATTGAAACTCAAACTCAAAAAGATTTGCTCACCAAGGTCGAAGCCCGCTTGAAGGCTGCCAAGGAAGTTGTCGAGGCGTTGCCCATCGAGCGGGCTGGCGTCGATGCGGAGGTTGTGGCTTTGACGGACTCGGAAGCCGCCCAGACAAAAGCGAACGACGCAATCAAAGCGGAAATGGAGCCTCTCACCGCCAAAATCGCAAGCAACAAAGAAAAGCTCGACGGAATCCGCGAGAAGACCTCCAAAATTGGTGATTTGAAGGAACTCTCTTCCAAGATGCGTGCCACCAATTCCGAATTGGAAGAATTGACCCAATCCATCGCCGCTGCAGAAGCAAAACTCGCGAATCTCACTTCCCAAGGCAGCGCCTCTGATACGCAAGTTGCCGAGGGGAAACGCAAGGTCGAATTATTCAACAGTAACCAATCATTCCCAACGCTTAAAACCCGCATCCGTTCCATCTACCCGAACTGGGGCTTTGTCACCCTTGCCTCAGGAAACAATGCAGGCGTGGTCACCAACTCGACCCTCGATGTGATTCGCAATGGTGAGACCATCGCGAAGCTCTTGGTCACCGCAGTCGAAGGTGGCACTTCTTCCGCTAGCATCGTGCCGGATTCGATGATCCAGGACGCCACCCTGATGGTCGGTGATCAAGTCGTAGCCGGTCAGGCTGCTGTCAAACGTGCCACCAACTGATCTTCGATAGATTCGTAAAACCCTCTCCTAGGATACCCCATGAAAACCATTCTTTATATCGTCGCTATTGTCGCAATTTGCGGTGCCGCAGCCCTTTCTTTTATCCACTCTGGCAAGCTGAAGGCTGTTGAGAAAGATCGGATCGAGACCATCGCCACCAACAAGCAAACGACCGCCGATGCTGAAGCGACCGATGCGGAAATCAAAAAGGAAAAAGCTCTTCTCGCAAAGTCGAACGACGGCAAGGCGACCTTGGAGCAAAGCGTTTCCGCCCTTAAATCCACCGGTAGCGCCCTCACGAACGACGTTTCGAAACTCAAAGATGATATGAAAGTCCAAGACGGCGAGTTTGCTGAACTTCAGAAAGCTCTCGACGAGGTGAACGCCATCCTTGCTAACCTCGGTGGTGGGGTGACTCTCGACACTCTACCAGAAAAGATCCAAGAAATTGAAGACGACAAGAAGGCCAAGCAGACGAAGCTTGAAGAACTTGAAGTCCTCATCGGTGGATCCGAAAAAACCTTGGTTGCCAGCCGTGCAGAAATGGATCGCCTTTCGAAGCGCATGTCCGAACGCAGCTCACGCATCAGTAGCAATTCGATGGAAGCAGTCGTCACTGCCGTCAATCAAGACTGGGGATTTGTCGTCATCGGGGCGGGTTCGAATTCTGGATTCACCCCGCAGACCGTCTTACTTGTCGAGCGCGATGGTCGGATGATCGGCCAAGTGCGCCCATCGTCGATTGAGCCGACTCAGACGATTGCTGAGATCAATTTGGAAAGCCTCGCTTCTGGTGTCCGCCTCCAGCCAGGCGATCGAGTGATCCTATCCAAGACTGCCACCAATTGAGATAAAGTTATTTTTCTCGAAAAGCTCCGTAAGCTTGCAAGCTGCGGAGCTTTTTTTATCTTAAGGCATGACTCGTAGCACTGCTCTTTTTCTCGTCGCTTTAATTGGTGGGTTTGGACTTACGTCCTGTGCCTCGGACACCGAGCCTAAGCCGATGGGTCCCGTCTCAGACACAAGTAAAATCCCATGGAACAGCCCGATTGCGGGCCAAGGCCAGGGCCAGTTAGGCCAATTGCCGCAGAATCAATACCGTCGTTGATCGTCGTCTCTGCTCAATCCCGGTGATAGGGCGAGCCACTCTTCAGAGATGCCACCCGGTAGAGTTGTTCCATCAACACGAGCAACGCAAGTTCGTGTTGAAGTGTAAAAGGAGAGAGCGTTAGAATCAAATCGCATGCATCCCTGAGTTCCGGCGTGTGGCCATCCGCCGCGCCGATGAGAAAGGCGACAGTTTTCACATCCCCTCGCATTTCAAGCGCATCGATTTTTTCGGCAAATCTCCGCGTCGTTAGACACTCGCCACGTTCGTCGAGAGCCACCCGGTAACATCCGTGCGAACGCTCGAGCAAACGCGTTGAGACTTCCTCACGACTGCCCGCCTTGATCACGACCAATTCGTAGCCGCCGCTCCGTGACAAGCGTTTCAAATATTCTTCGACCCCGGCCTTGGCATAGGCGAGGGCGGGTTTACCTGCGACGATTAGACGAACTTGCATGTTGCGCATCCGAGCTTGCCCGATTCTAGTCCGCACGCCAGCCTCAACTCATGATTAAGCTCCTGAAACTGCTATTGATTTTAACCATCGCTTCTTGCTCAAGTGGTCCCGGACCGGTTACCCCGGAAAATCGGACTGAACGCCAGATGCTTGGCCTTCTTGAAAAATTTGATCGCTGGGATGATGATGGCGATGGCGAATTAACCGTGAAAGAAGTGGACCAAGGAATCAACCGGTTCAAGGGCACACCGATGAAGGTTAATTATACGGGGAAGCAAGTGATCGATTTTTATGACACCGACCGCAGCGGCACGGTTTCCTTGAGAGAAGCACAAGCAGGTTATCAACGCGCTGACGAAGTGAAGGGGCGGCTTTAATCATGAACACCTTATACGAATCTGAGAAACTCCTCGCGGAATATCTGTTATTCCACTTCGCCAAGGCAGATGAAATTCTACCGGCTTCTCAGTCTTGGCCCGCGGGGCTGCACGAGGCTTTGGATTTCACCAGTCGCACGGTCGGCCATTTTTCACCGGGAAATGTCGCCCGCGGCTTGGACCTCGGCTGTGCGGTGGGTCGCTCGGCTTTTGAAATGTCCCGAACTTGCCAATCCGTGCTCGGCATCGATTTTTCTCATGCTTTTATCAAAGCGGCCGAAAGCCTGAGACGCGGGGAATCGATTTTTTACTCCCGTCGCGAGGAGGCTGCCATCGTCACTCGCTTGGAAGCGCAACCACCGGTCGGGATCGATGCTGCTAGACTCAATTTCCAACAAGGCGATGCGATGAACCTCCCGGCCGATCTCGGGGCCTTTGACCGAGTGCATGCCGCAAATTTAGTTTGTCGTTTGCCTGAACCGGAGCGCTTGTTGGCTCGTTTGCCGAGCCTGCTCAACCCGGGTGGAGAGCTGGTTTTAGCCACACCGTGTACGTGGCTTGAGGAATTCACTCCGCCAGAAAACTGGCCTTCAGGCGGGACCTTGGAATGGTTGAAGTATCAACTGGCTCCTTCTTTTACTTTCCTGAGACAGGCGGATGAACCCTTCCTCATTCGTGAGACGGCTCGTAAATTCCAGTGGACCACTTCTTTAGTCACCGTTTGGCGGCGTCACGACTGAGGTGTCACCAACCAAGGCCGCTTCGCAGGAGTGATGTGCGGAGGCTTGAGGTAAATCGGCTGGGGGGATTGCGCCATCCAGTATTGTTGAGTCTCCGATCCCGCAGTTTGCCATGCCTGCCACAGTCGTTCTGCGCTTGGGCACTCAAGCCGCACTTGATGGAGTGAATCCGGAGCAAGGGGAAATCGGCCGGGCGCCTCGAAGGTGAAAACGGCCATGCCGTCTGTTAGTGCTTGGCGGACGATGGCTCCGAGACCTTCCGCGTCAGTAAGCTCAGGCTCAGTCGCCGTGTTGGAGTCTCCGATCCGGGCAGTCCAGAAACTACCGCGCCGTGCATCGCCGATTGCCAAGCAAGGTGCCCCATTCATCGCGGATGGCGCCGCAAGAATCGACGGCACGGCCACCGCCGGACAGGAAGCAGCGATTGCCACTCCCTGTGCGGCGGCGATTCCGACGCGCGTTCCGCTGTAACTTCCCGGACCACTGCCCACGAGAACCAACCCGATGTCCTGCGCCTCTCTCGCATCGAGCAATTCCTTGAGTGGCGAAAATAGCACGGCATTGTGGCTGCGATCGCTGGTGAACTCCCGCTGCTGTAGGCGACCATTCGGCTCGATGCCCGCCAGCGACGCATGCGGTGTGGATGTCTCAAGAATCAAAGTAAAGCAATCGCTCATCGCGGAAAATCCTAGAAGATCTCGCGCCATCCCGCCAGCTCGACTTCATCTATCAAATTTCAGACCGGTTGAGAAAACTGAGTTTTTCTTGAAGACCGTATTGCCATTTTTCAGGAAAGCTGGTAACGGTTTTTTCGATGGGTCGTAGCACGCCGCAACTTGAGTTTCGATGGACCAATTGGTTCCGCGTTCTAAGGACTCCGGATGCCCCGAAACTTGAGCCGGTGGGTGACGATGGTGGCCTAACAGCATGGTGCGTCGAAGCCTCAAAATCGCTCGCTTTGCATGAGCTTGCGCGCAAAGTCCGAGTTTCCTGGAACTCGCGGATGCAGACGACGGCGGGCCGCGCGTGGTGGCCGGACCGCTCGATCGAACTCAATCCGAAGCTCAAGGATTGCGAGCCGGAAGAACTCTGGCGCACGCTCAAGCACGAACTTGCCCACCTCGTCGCTTACGAGCGCTGTGGCCGCCGGCGGATCGATCCGCATGGCCCAGAGTGGCAGGCCGCTTGTGCGGACTTGGGAATCGCCGGGGAGAAGCCGTATCACAACCTGCCCTTCGAGCGGCGGAAGATGAAACGCAACCACGCCTACATCTGTTCCAACTGCTTTTCCGTCATCCGCCGGGTGAAGCCGATCACGCGCGCGGTCGCTTGCTACGAGTGTTGCCGTAAGTTCGGCGATGGCGCGTATCACGACCGTTTTCGCCTGATCAAGCACAAGCCCTGAGATCACTCGCGATCCGCGACGAAGAGGGTGTGGGTGAAACGTTTCGCCTTCGGATAGGCCTTGGCGCTGATGGATTCCACGTGCTTGAAGGTGCCTTTCAGCGATTGGGCAAACGACTTGTCCGGATGCGCGGACCAGAAGATTACGCGGCCTTCCGGCTCCAAGGCGTTCTTGATACGAGTGATGCCTTTTTGAGCGTAGAGCCGCTCGTTTCCCTTTTGTACAAAAGGATCCGGGCCATTGTCCACATCTAGAAGAATCGCATGGTAGCGGTCATTTCCACAGCGGTCGATGAGATCGTAAACATCGCCGACGTGGATTCTCACGCGTGGGTCGTCGAGCAGTTTACCATTTACCTCGTGGAGAAATTCGCGATTCCACGCCACCACCTCGGGCAGAAGTTCGGCGACATCGACGACGGCGTCCTGGCCAGTTAGAGCGAGCACTCGCTTGAGCGTGAAGCCGAACCCGAGTCCGCCGATGAGGATGCGCGGGCGAGGTGGAAGATGAGCGCAAGAGAGCTCCGCCATTTGCTCCTCCGAGGAAGATGCGGTGGTGCTCATCAGTTGCAGTCCGGCGACTTTGAGAAAGTGGTGACCATCATGCTCGTGAAGCGTGAGCTGTGCTCCATCGGGTGTTTTACAGGTCGCGAGAGTGCGGGTGATTTTCATGGATCGGGCCAGCAGTCTCATCTGCAAATTTCTCTGGAGCAAATCATTCGCGCTGTCATCGAGCGGGGAGCGCAGTTTTAGACGAAGTTTAATGTCCGGGTGATATGGATACGGCGTTGCCTAACATTCGGAATTTTTCATAATTCCAGTAACTTTGCCAATCAGTCGGATTGATGGTCTGATTTTACTGTGCGACGCTCATTTCCCATCGCAGTCATTGTTTTACTGTTCACATTGATTGCGATGGTCGTTCGTTTTAAGATAGATAGGTCGATTGATGATGAGGCTTGCGTGGTTGCTCGTCACCCGCCAAGCTGCTTTACTAATTATGAACGAACGACGCGTCGTCATCACCGGCATTGGATGTATCACCCCGCTTGGCAAGGATTTGACCACCACTTGGGATGGCCTGAAAGAGGGGCGCAGCGGCATTGGAACGATCACTCAGTTCGATCCGACCGCGTTTGACTGTAAAATCGGCGGTGAGGTCAAGGACTTCAACGCGGACGACTATTTCAACGTCCCCAAGGATGCGCGTCGCTCGGACCGCTATGTCCAGCTCGCGGTTGCCGCCTCGAAGATGGCCATGGAGGACTGCGGGATTGATGTTTCCACCATCGATTCCCGCCGCTTCGGTGTGATGGTGGGCAGCGGCATCGGTGGTCTTTCGACTCTCGAGCGGGAACACACGACTTACATGACCAAGGGCCCCAAGCGGGTTTCCGCGTTCACGATCCCGATGATGATTTCGAACATCGCCAGCGGTATTATTTCCATGGAATACGGCCTGAACGGACCGAATATGGTCATCGTCACCGCCTGCGCGACCTCGAATCACAACATTGGTGAAGCTTGGCGCATCATCAAGTTCGGCGATGCCGATGCATTCCTTTGTGGTGGGGCGGAAGCCGCAATCCTACCCATGGGCTTCGCGGGCTTCAGCAGCATGAAAGCGCTCAGCACTCGCAACGACGAACCCGAGCGTGCTTCGCGCCCCTTTGATAGAAATCGCGACGGATTCGTGATGGGCGAAGGTGCGGGAGTCGTCGTCATCGAGGAACTCGAGCACGCCCTCAAGCGCGGTGCGAATATCTACGCCGAGCTCATCAGCTACGGCGTCAGCGCGGATGCCTATCACCTCAGCGCGCCTTCACCGGATGGCAGCGGTCCAG
>JANPAU010000123.1:0-6617 GCA_031430055.1 Akkermansiaceae bacterium
TTATCGCGGTCAAGTTGGGTGACTTCTGCATCGGTGGTGCAGTCCCAAAGCAAGGCGACTTGGTCCTGCTCGGCGAGGTGCCTAACTGACCGGAGAAGCCCCTCCAAATGAGCACCGATGATGACCGGCTGAAGGGTAATGTCGGTATGACCTGTGTCGAAACGAACCAAATCCAAAAGGTCATCAATGAGCTTGAGCAGGCGTAGCCCATTCTGCTCAAGCATCAGGGTCATTTCCTGGATGATGGGTTCGTTAGACTGATGAGTGAGTATCGTTTTCAGCTTCTCAGTGATCCCGATCATGATGGTGAGCGGTGTGCGCAATTCATGGCTGATGTTCGCAAAGAACCGGGTTTTCGATTCGTCCAGCTCGCTGAGTTTTCGATTCTGAACTTCTAGCAAACTCCGCGACTTCTCGACTTCCATCCGCAGGCTGAACTCGCTGAAGCGTAATTCCTCGTAAAAGTAACTTCCCACTAAGACGAAGACCGACGTGACAAAAATGAAGAAAGTATTTCCAAACAGGATATCAAATTCAGGAATCGACGGGGAAATCCAGACACTCATCGCGTAGAACGCGAACGTCGCGACAATCATCATCAAAGCGTTCTGAAATGACCACCTCAGCAACAATGAAAGCCCGACAAGCGTTAGATTTAAACCCGCATAGTATGCCGAATTCCCGCCCTCGGTGAGACCAATCATCAAACAGATCGCCAACAGCGGCAACAAAGCGATTCCCTGAGCCACCAGCGCGTATCGCCCGCGGTTCTGAGTCTTCCCGAGATACCCGTAAATCGCGGCCAATAAAATCGCGCATGTCGCACGAATCAGCAGAAATTCCGACGCTCGATCAGGCAAAATCACCCAATCTAACGACGAGGCCGTGAGCATGAAAACTCCCGCAAACACAGCGGCCCGCCGGGCGTTGGAAAATGCGATATCGCTCTCGTATTCGCGAAATGATTGCCGCAAAGCAGCAGCGGCCTCCTCAGAGTTGGTGGAGGCTTCAAGCATCGCCGAGTTCGATTGGGGAGAGACAAAAATGAGGAACCGCTCAAGCCCCTCGCCGCTTGCGCACCGCCGCCGCCAACACCTCGAGTGTCTCAACCGTATCGTCCCAACCGATGCACGCATCCGTCACCGATTGGCCACGGGTCAGTGTGCTCAAATCTTGAGCCAATTTCTGATTTCCCTCGACGAGATTGGACTCGATCATCACCGAGGTGATTACCTTGGAACCCGCTGCGATTTGATTGGCGATGTTGCGAGCCACCAGCGGTTGATTGCGATAGTCCTTCATCGAGTTTCCGTGGGAACAGTCGATCATGACGGACTCGGTCAGGTTC
Source organism: Akkermansiaceae bacterium (assembly GCA_031430055.1). GTDB lineage: Bacteria > Verrucomicrobiota > Verrucomicrobiia > Verrucomicrobiales > Akkermansiaceae > Luteolibacter. The sequence goes on from JANPAU010000123.1 coordinate 1,349, forward strand.
TGCTCCCGCAACATCGCCGTCGCGGCGGCGATCTCGGGCTGTTCGTAATTCGGGCCAGATTTCCCGCCGCGCAGGATGAGGTGGCAGGATTCGTTGCCTGCAGTCGAGACGATCGCCGACACCCCTTGTTTCGTCACCGAGAGAAAATGATGGGGACGTGACGACGACTGGATCGCATCGAGTGCGATCTGAATCGAGCCGCCAGTGCCATTTTTGAAACCCACTGGCATCGAGAGTCCGGATGCGAGTTCTCGGTGGATTTGCGACTCCGTCGTGCGCGCACCGATGGCTCCCCATGCGATGAGATCCGCGATGTATTGAGGGGAAATCGTATCCAAGAATTCTGTTCCCGAAGGCACGCCCATATTCGCCAAATCCAGCAAAAGCCCGCGAGCTACGCGCAGTCCTTGGTTGATGTCGAAGGAGTCGTCGAGCTTCGGATCATTGATCAGCCCCTTCCAGCCAACCGTCGTCCGGGGTTTTTCGAAATAGACCCGCATGATCACGAAGACGTCTTTCTCGATCCGCTTTGCCTCTGCTTTCAACTTCGCCGCATACTCCATGGCCGCTTCCGGATCATGGATCGAGCACGGGCCCACGATGGCGAGCAAGCGGTCATCTGCGCCTCGTAAAATGGCATCCGCTTGGGAACGCGCATTGGCGACCAACTCGGCAGCCTGCTCAGTGAGAGGTAAATAATAGGCGAGGACCGCTGGGGAAATCAGTGGATTCAAGCCGGTAATTCTAAGGTCGTCGGTGCGGTGGCGCGTCACGCCGTCGATGCTTGACGGCGGATGCCCCGATAGGCAAGGCACAAGTTTCACCGAGGCTCGCCTTTCTGCGCTGAGACTCTCCTTGCCCGCTCATTCTGTTCCTGCTTAAATCTTTGGCCCATGAAAAAACTTCTGCTCAGTCTGTTTTTCTCACTGCCCCTGTTGGCCAAAGAACTTCCGGCCCCAGTCAGCAGTATCGCCGCGGCCGAGCAATTTCTCAACACCCTCGATCCGGGCCAAAAAACCAAAGCCGCCCTTCCCCTCACCAGCGACGAACGCGAAAATTTCCGCTACACGCCCCGCGTCCGCGCCGGACTTCCTCTCAAGGAAATGAACGACGTCCAGCGCCAAGCCGCGACGAAACTCGTCGACTCCGCCTTGAGCGAAAAAGGCAACCTCAAGGCCACCCAGATTATCTCACTGGAAAGCGTGCTTGCGGAAATCGAAAAAGACCCGATCAAGCGGGATTCTGGCAACTATTTCATGGCCATTTTCGGAACACCCGGCGATCCGAAAGGCTGGGGCTGGCGCTTTGAAGGTCACCATCTTTCCGTCAATATCACCCACGTCGAAGGCAAAGGAATTTCGGTAACTCCCTCGTTTTTCGGATCGAATCCCGGTGAAGTTCGTGAAGGGTCCAAAAAAGGCCTGCGGGTGCTCGCCGCCGAAGAAAACCTCGCTCGCGGCCTTGTCAGCACCCTACTTGCCGCCGGTAAATCGGAGGTCATCTTCAGCGAGAAAGCGCCAGAAGAGATCCTGAGTTTTGAAAATCGAAAAGCCACTGTGCTCGCCCCTGTCGGCGTGCTGTCCTCCGACCTCACCGGCATCCAGCGTAGCGCTCTACTCACCCTCATCTCCGAATACACTGGCCGCTATCGCCCGGAAATCTCCGCCACCGACATGGCCAAGATCAAAGCCGCCGGCATCGAAAAAATCCGCTTCGGCTGGGCCGGCAGCACCAAGATCGGCGAGGCCTTCTACTACCGGATTCAAGGCCCTACCTTTCTCATGGAAGCCGCCAACGTGCAAAACAACGCCAACCACATGCACACCACCTGGCGCAGCTTCGACGGTGACTTCGGTCGCGACCTGCTCGGCGAACACATCAACGCTGACCACTGAAAAATGAAACAGGCATCACTGCCTGTCCCTCTGATTCCACTCCATGAAAAAAGACCGTATCGACGCGCTCCTCGTCGCCCGAGGCCTCTGCGACTCCCGCGAGCAAGCCAAGCGCCTCATTCTCGCCGGAGAAGTCCGCAGCGGTGACCGCATCATCGACAAGCCCGCCACCAAGCTCCTCGAAGACTCCCCGCTCGAGGTCAAAGAAAAACAACGCTACGTCGGCCGCGGCGGACTCAAGCTTGAAGGCGCGCTTGATGCCTTCCACATCGACCCCACCGGCTGGGTCTGCATCGACGTCGGAGCCTCCACCGGTGGCTTCACCGACTGCCTGCTCCAGCGCGGCGCCATCCGCGTCCACGCCGTCGATGTGGGAACCAACCAACTCGTTTGGAAACTTCGCAACGACCCGCGAGTCATCGTCAAGGAGCAGTTCAACGCCCGCCACATGGTGCCAGCAGACATCGGCGAAAAAGTCCGGCTCGCCGTCACCGATCTCTCCTTCATTTCCCTCACCAAAGTCTTGCCCGCCATCTTCTCCGTGCTCGAAGACGGCGGCTCGGTCGTCTGCCTCATCAAGCCACAGTTCGAGCTCCGTCGAGAAGACATCACCCGCGGCGGCATCGTCCGCGATCCTACACTCCACCAACAAGCCATCGAAAAAATCCGCCACTTCGTTACCACTGAGTATGCTTGCGAATGGCACGGCCTGATCCCCTCCCCGATCACCGGCATGGATGGAAACCAAGAATTTCTCGCCTGGATTACCATCCCTGAAACAGGAATCGTCCACGCCCCTGCGCCTCAAGAACAAACACACCTCGGGTGAGACCGCACCACCATCGCCAAAGGGATAAAGAAGTTGGAGGGGGCGAAGCTGCTATTGACCGTTTCCACCTGCGGGGGCGGAAGGGATTTTCCGCGAATCGGCAAACTCGCTCGACTGAGGAGAACGTCACGACGTATTCCCCTACTGACCGGCCCCAGGAGCATCTAGCGCTATACGCCCTGCCGCGATCTCGACAGACAAACGACGGCGGTGGATGAGCTTGGTAATGATCCCGTGGCGCGGTCCGCAGAGCGCGGCGATGATGAAGAGTAGCCCGGCTGCTAGAGCCATCATCCCGGCGGTGGTAGTGCTCTTGTAGCCGAAGGCGGGCGGGATCATGATCGCGCCGAGGTGGCCTAGCACCGCGGAAGCGATTCCGAAAACCGTGCTGAGGAAAATCATCATGCTGAGCCTGTCAGTAAGCATGTAAGCAGCAGCAGCCGGAACGATGAGCATGGCCACGACGAGAATGTTTCCCACGGCTTCGAATGACGCGACAGCGGTGACGGCGACGAGCGTCATGAGTAGGTAATGCATGACTCGCGAACTGATACCGAGCGTGGTCGCGAGTGCGGGATCGAAGGAGGTAATCTTCAGTTCTTTGTAAAAGAGAAGGATGCACGTTAGATTAAGCAAGGCTACTGCACCGAGTGTGATGACTACGCGTGGGAAATCGTAGCCGAGGAACGTCGTGGTATCGAGCGGGGTCATTTCGATCGCGCCGTAGAGCACGCAACCGGGATCGAGATCGACCTTGTCGGCGGCCTGCACCACGAGCACAAGGCCGAGCGCGAAAAGCCCCGTGAAAACCACACCCATGCTGGCACCTTCATCCACCTTACCAAAGCTGCGAATCCACTCGGTGAAAATGGCGGTGAGCAGACCGACGATGGCCGCGCCAATGAACATCGGCAGGCTTGCGCGGCTATCAGAAACAAGAAAAGCGATGGCGAGGCCGGGTAGCACCGCGTGGCTAATCGCATCGCCCATCATACTCATTTTCCGCAAGACGAGATACGGGCCTAACAAGGCACTGGCAAGGGCGCAGAGTGCTCCAGCGGCGATGATCCAGCCATCCAGCGCCCAGTTCCAGTCAGACAGGCTTTCTAGCATTCGTGTGATCATGGTTTCAGTGTCCGGGGGTGGCTTGGGTTTCGAGAAGATGCGGACTGGCAGGGACTCCGGCGGGGGCGAGCAGAGCCTCAAGTTCCGCCATCATGTCCGGGCCGAGCACGTGCTCGATGGCATCCGCATCCCGGTCCACATGGCTGGGAGCGATGTCGGCATGGGTGATGAGATAGAGTTCCCACAAGCGGTGCTGGCGGACGACTTGGGCAGCTTCGCGGAAGCCTTGCTGAGTGAGCTTGATCTTTCTGCCACCCGTGTGAGTGTCGATGACGAGGCCTTCCTTAACCGCACGGCCAATTTCACTGTTGAGCAATCCCACCGACCAAGACCGGATGGCTAACAGCTCTTTAAACGCCACAGGCCATGCTAGCGCACCCGTGCCGAGTTCATCCCCCTCGGCGAGTTCGAAAATGGCACGAAGAAGATGCTGGCGGCGGACTTTCAGCTCGAAGGTGCGGCGAGCCGCCCAGCGAATCAGCACTCCACGCTCGGCACCGAGTAACATGCTGATGAGAAAAAACAGCGTTGCCGTCAGCACGATCATCGCCCCCGAAGGGAAATTCGGCAGCAAAGCACTAACAGCTGAGCCTGTGAGTGAGCTGCCAGCTCCGATGAACCCGGCGATGATCACCATCACCACCAACCTTTCCGTCCAGAACCGCGCAGCGGCGGCGGGCACGATGAGTAATGCAATGATGAGAATCAATCCGACAGCTTGAAGTCCAATCACGGTGATGACGATGACGAGCGCCATCATCGCCACGTCCAATATCACGGTGGGCCAACCTTGCGCCTTCGCATATTCGACATCGAAGCAGATCAGTCGGAATTCCTTAAAAAGTAGGACGCAGGCGAGGACGACCAACGCGGCAATCCAGGCGATCAATTGCGCATCACTGGCAACCATCGAGGCGGTTTTTCCATAAATGAATGACTCCAACCCGGCCGCGTGGCCTTGACCCATGCGCTGCACGACGCCGAGCACGGCAACTCCCGCACCGAAGAAGACACTGAGTACGATGCCGAGTGCGGTGTCTTCTTTGAGCCTGGTTAGATTCCGGATCAAAAGGATCATCGCCAGTCCGAGCCCTCCACTGATCGCCGCACCTGCCAAGAGAATGGGAAGTGACTTGCCCGTGCCGCCTGCCAGCACAGAAAACATAAAAGCAAGACCGATGCCCGGCAGCGTCGCGTGGCTGAGCGCGTCTCCCATCAGAGCGCGTTTCCGCAGCAGGGTGAAACAACCGAGCACTCCGGCCGCCAATCCTAACAAGGTAGTACCAGTGAGGACGACTCGGGTGTTATAGTCCCGCAGGCTGAAGACACGCAGCCATTTATCCGCAGTTGGCCAAGCGATGGAACGGTCGGTGATGCTACTGCCGGGTGACTCAGAGTAGTCATTGTTAGGAGCAGCAAT
>JANPAU010000124.1:0-8404 GCA_031430055.1 Akkermansiaceae bacterium
TCCTGTATTAGGAAGGTATTTGGGCACAAACCACCAAAGCACAAAAAAACCTGCAATCTTTTAAATTGCAGACATTTAAAATGGAGCCGGCTATCAGAGTCGAACTGATGACCTACTGATTACAAATCAGTTGCTCTACCACTGAGCTAAGCCGGCCGGATCCTTGCGGATGGGCGGAGTATTCTCATTCCGGCTGCTGCGGAAAGCGAAAATTCAAGAAATGAGGATTTTACTGCTTTTGCCCAGCCAAAGCATCACGCAGCGCTGCTTGATAGGCCTTTCGTGGGAGTTCATAGCCACCGAATTGCTTGAGGTGTGTCGTCATCCATTGAGTATCCAGGAGGTGATAATTCATCTCTCGCAAGCGCTCGACCAAGGCGACGAGTGCGATTTTTGAAGCATCGGTCTTTCTGGAAAACATGCTCTCGCCGAAAAACACTCCAGGCAGGCCGACACCATAGAGTCCGCCTTGCAATCCCTCTGCGTCCCAGCACTCGACCGAGTGGGCGTAACCCGCAACGTGCAGTGTGCAATAACTATCAAGAATCACCTCGTCGATCCATGTTTCCTCGCGCGCCGCGCAGCCGAGCATGACCTCGCGGAAGGCGGTGTCCCAGCGGATCTCGAAGGGTTTTCGCTTTAAACTCCTCGCAAGTCCGTGTGGGATGTGAAATTGCTCATCCAGCGGGATCAGGCCGCGCTTTTCGGGGGAAAACCACAAGATTTCACCATTTTCAGCCATGGGAAACACCCCTTGTGCGTAGGCTTCCAACAGGATTTCGGGCGGGATGATCTTCGACATGCGAAGTGATTCAGTTAGTCGGCAGCACGGCCGACGATCGTGGCGAAGGCGTTGTGATCGTGGATGCTTTCTTGGTTCACCGCCTTAACCGTGAAGGAGGAGACCCGATTGTCGGCCCGCAGGAGCGCTGCGGCATTTCTAACGACATCCTCCACGAAGACGGGATTATCGTAAGCTTGCATCGTGACGAAGCGTTCATCGGTGCGCTTGAGCAGGGCATACACTGGGGCAGACCCGGACTTTTCAGCGACTTCGATTAGATCTTCAATGAGGATCAGTTCCCAGCCACCAGTTTTCACCTTTGGGCGCACTTCGAGAGTGACATAACCACGCTGATTGTGAGCACCGTAGTCGCTAATCTCCTTGCTGCACGGGCAAAGCGTAGTGACAGGGACGGTGACACAGAGCACGAAGTCGTCAACGGATCCATTGGAGGTTCCTTTGAAAATACAATCACAGCCGACCTTGGCGGGCGAGCCAGAGACGGGGGCTTTTTTCGTGACGAAATAGGTGAACGCAACCTCGATGTGTGCTTCCTGGGCATCGAGACGTTCTTTCAAATCGTGGAGGATATCCGGCAGAGTGCGCATGGTCACCTCGCCCTCGTGCTTGCTGAGGATCTCGAGGAAGCGACTCATGTGTGTGCCCTTGAAATGATGCGGCAGGTGCACGGACATCGAGATTTTTGCAACGGTGGGGAATGCGTTTCCAGCCTGGTCGAGCACCTGGATCGGATAGCGAAGATCTGAAACACCGACTTGATCGATGGCGATACCCCGGGTGTCCGGGGTCGCTTGGATGTCGGGCAATGAAGATTTCTTGGATGACATGATTCAAAGAGATTTTGCGAATTCCGCCCAGGATGAGGAAGTTTCCCAAACTCGAACGCTCACGAGCCTGACGTCAGGCTTGAGGATATAACGGGTATCGGCGCGCTTGCTATATGCCGCAAGCGCATTCTCGGCGTGGTCGAAGATCGTGCGAGCCATCAGCTCAGTCGTCGGATCCTGGTTATCAAACCCGATCACCCGGTCACCGTATCGCTGCTTGAACTCATCATAGGCGGGATCGGCGGTATTCATGCACAAGGCATGATCGAACGTATCTAACCATTCACCGATAGCTTCCTTGATGATTTTAAAATCACAAACCATCTGATTGTCATCGAGATCGTCGGCCTCGATCACGAACTCGACCTTGCGGGTGTGGCCATGAGGAAAGCGGCACTTGTCGGGATGCTTGGTGAGCATGTGGCCATTTTCTACTTCGAGGGATTTACAAATTCGGTAAGGCATTGGGAGAAATTGCGGGTTGGGAGTTGGGAGAAAGAGAAGAAGTCAAAGAGCGCAAGTCGTTTTCTGACTCTCAACCCTCAACTCATTTTCGGCAAAGCGGGAGTTTGCTCATAGACAGTGGGATCCGGCAAGCCCGCCAGAATGAACGCCTCGCGCCTCTCGACGCATGTGCCGCAGACGCCGCAATGAGTTTGGCCACCTTTGTAGCAAGACCAGGTTTCGGAAAAATCGATGCCGAGCTCAGTTCCTCGCTTGGCGATACCCATTTTATCCATGTCAATGAACGGTCGCAATAACTGGATTTTCGCGTAGGTTCCCTCGGTCATCGCGGTTGCCATCGCTTGCATGAATGGCTCGCGACAGTCGGGATAAATCGCATGATCTCCAGAGTGCGCTGCGATGACCAGTCCCTCAGCCTCGATGCTTTCGGCATAGCCCGTGGCGATGGCGAGCATGATGCCATTGCGGAACGGGACCACCGTCTGCTTCATCGATTCTTCCGCATAGTGGCCGTCTGGGATTTCACCGCCGGACTGAAGGAGGTCGGACTTGAACAGCCGGTTGATGAATTCCAAGGGGATTACCTGATGGCGAATGCCGTTACGCTCCGCATGAAGTTTTGCAAATGGAATCTCGCAGGCATTGTGTTTCGCGCCGTAGTCGAAGGATAAGCAAGTGCTGACTTCGTGCTGCCCGATTGCTTCGTAAAGCGCAGCGACCGAATCCATCCCACCGCTCAGAAGGACACAGACTTTCATGAGTCTGCGGCCAATGAGTCTGGATAGGTGGCTTCCGTTGTTAGTTGAATTCCGCCACGCGGGGCGAAGTCTCCTCTCACAATGAGCTGCTGCGGTGTCATGATCTCGACGAGATCATCAAGGATTCGATTGACGATTTCCTCGTTGAATGCCGGCTGATTTCTAAAAGATGCTAGATAGAACTTCAGGCTCTTGGTTTCTACACAGACATCACCGGGCACATAACGGATCACGATCCGGGCGCTGTCTGGCTGCCCGGTCACCGGGCACAATGAGGAAAATTCCGGACAGTTCAAGGTGATCCAGTATCGCCGACCTGGTCGCAGATTTGGAAATATCTCCAAGGTTGCCTGATCGGGACTGGCTGGCAGGCGGTTTTCGGTTTTCCCGAGGAGGGACAGGTTCTTGAGATCTTCGCGACCGGACATACCGGTATTCTGAAAACGAACGCCAAAAGGTCGATTGTTTTCTAAAATCTGCTCAAATCAACTGGAAACGCTCTCTTCAAGTTCCGGATGTGGGATAGCCGACAATTTCATTTCAAAGCAAAAAAAGACGGCCCTCGGTTGAACCGGGGCCGCTTGTAGTCGTGGAAGAGCGCGGGCGAACCGCAAGCGATCCACGGACAACTCAGAGCGCCATATCCTTCAGTTTTTTAAGGGCGCGCACTTTGATCACGGTGGAAGCTGGCTTTGCTTTGAACATCACTTCTTCCTTGGTGAATGGGCTAATGCCCTTGCGTGCCTTCACCGCTGGCTTGCGCACTGTGGTGATTTTCATCAAGCCTGGGAGGACGAACTCGCCGACAGCACGCTTGTTAATGTGCGATTCAATGACATCGGCAAGAGCATCAAGAACGGCAGACACTTGCTTGCGGCTGAGTTCAGTGCTTGTTGCGATCTCATCGAGGATCTGAGTTTTGTTGAACTTATCTTTTACGGGTGCTGATTTTTTAGCCATGCGAGAGAGTCCAAATGACCCAACGAGAATGTCAAGACAGAGAATGCCTAAAAACAGGGGTTATTTTCTGCGGTGCGGCGAAAAGTCATTTGGCATCTTCGCCACACCGGTCTCAGCTAGAGACGAATTAGACGGACTCTTTGAGTAATTTTTCGGCCTTTTTGACCGTGGTAGGAGTCAATTTCCCATCGACACGTTTTGCTCCCTCGATGATTAATTTGAGTTCATCTAACGTCTTTTCCGCCGCCGCTAGGGACTTCTTGCCGCCCCCAAATTTCTTGTCCGGGAAATAACGGGTGAAAGTCGAACCAGCTCTGCTGATGCAGAGACGCCATCCCTCAAACGCAGCAGTTTCGTAAGTAAAACGAGTCAGATTCTTTTTTGATTTCATGGTAGTAGGTGGTTGTTTAAACTTCGTTTTTAACAATGCGCGGTATTGATAGGAAATCCAGTGATTTTTTTGTAATGACAGCTAATGATTTTTCACTGGTCCTCGCCGCGTTGTATTTCTATCGAGAAAAACCTTTTGAATCTGCCAGTGGGGTGCGTCGTTCTCGCAGATGTCCAGACCAGTAAGTCTTGCTCTGCCATGATGTCCACCAGATGATCCTCCCATGGACGTTGCTCAAAACGGAGATGATTTAAAGAGGGCTCTCTCAGGTGCGCCTCGCCCTCATGTGCTTGTGCCTACGATGGGCGCATTTCATCCGGGACATGTATCATTGATGCATCGTGCCCGTGAACTCGCCGGAACGAGTGGCACTGTAATTGTCTCCATCTTTGTGAATCCTATTCAATTCGACCGAGTTTCGGACCTCGATGCCTATCCACGACCGATGGCTAGCGATCTAGCAGCTTGTGCAACAGCGGGTGTGGATATCGTTTTTATTCCGGTCGCCGATGAGATGTATTTCCCTGATCGATCAGTCACAGTTACGGAAAACCTCCTCTCCCGTGGTCTTTGTGGGGCCACTCGCCCCGGGCATTTCGATGGTGTCTGCACCATTGTCTTAAAGTTATTCCTGCTGTCGGGATGTGATATTAGTGTGTTTGGGGAAAAGGACTTCCAACAGCTAGCAGTCATCCAGAGGATGGTTCGTGATCTCGACGTGCCTGTAGATATTATCTCGTGCCCCACTGTCCGCGAGTCGGATGGACTTGCGATGTCTTCCCGCAACACCCGCCTCAGTTCTCAACAGCGTGACGATGCACCACGCATTCGCCAAGCATTGCTTACCGCTTCTGTTGGAAAATCGCCCGCTCAAATACTCGCCGCGGCCCGCGCTGACATTGAGGCTTCTCCGCTTGCCCGCCTCGACTATCTGTCACTCGTCGACGCGGAAACACTTCAGCCGGTGAGTTCCCTGCAGCGGCCATCGATTCTGGCGACCGCCGTGTTTTACGGCGATGTGAGGCTCATCGACCATGCGTCGATTCCTGCAACCGATGCCAGCTCCGGCTGATCCCTTCAATCATACTAGCAGCTCAGTCCGTCGCTGCCGATTTTCAAAGAGCACCGTCTCCCGATAGCCCGCAGCTTTGGCGAGTGTCACCGCACGTGAGAAGTCTCGCCCCACTTCGCCGGGCGCATGGGCATCCGAAGACATCACCAGGCCGATGCCTGCGAAACAGGCGAGTTCAAGAAACCTTGGGGTGGGGTAGGCCTCATTGCATGGCTTGTGCCAGCCAGCGGTGTTGAGTTCGATGACACTACCAGCTGCGGCGATGATGTCGATCACCGGCTCGTAAAAACGATCCAAGTCGCCGGCGGGGATGTGAGAAAATTTTTTCACCAAATCTGGGTGCCCAAGAATATCGAAAATCCCACTATCCGCCATCTTCGCATAAGTGGCCCAGTAGTGGGACCAGACGGCATCTACGTCGCTTTCCGCCCAGCGGCCGAGCCATTTCGGATTGTCGAAATCCCAGTCGCCCAGGTAGTGAACTGAGCCGATAAGATAGTCCCAGTCAAAACGCGCATCGAGCTCGGCGATCCACGGTTCGCAACCCGCAAACCAATCGCACTCTAGCCCGGCCCGCACTGGGAGGCGGCCTGCGGCATGCTTGCGAGCTCGTGCAATCCACTGAAAATAATCCGGCATTTCGGCGAGCGACATCCGCCAATCGTCAAACGGCTCGGGAATCTGTGGCGCATGGTCTGAAATCCCGTATTCGCTCACTCCAGCCCGCAAAGCAGCATCCACGAAGGCTTCCGGTTCCCCCTTGGCATGGCGGCAGAGTGGCGTATGGGTATGATAGTCAGCAGGCACGTGGGTATTTCAGGATGAATCGGATTGAAGAGAAGCAAAAACCTAGATTACACTCACCCCAAGCTGCAAGCACCAGACTTTCTTCTATGTCCGATTTTTCTCCAGAGCCCACCTCAGGCAATTCCGTCACCCGCTACCTTCTTGATCAACTTCGCCGCCATCCAAAGCGGGTGGTTTTCACTGAGGGCGAGGACATTCGCGTCATTCAAGCGGCCGCCCGGCTTGTCGTTGAAGAAGCGGTGGCCCCGGTTTTACTTGGTAACCGAGACCGCATTCGCGCCCTCGCGGCGGCCCACAATGTCCCCCTGAAATTCGTCCACATTATCGATCCTCCCTTGGCATCCGACTTCGGGCTTTTTTGCCAACGTGTCGAAAATATGGCCCGCTACCGGACGATGCAGATTGGAAAACCCGAGGAAATCGTCGCTCGCCCACACTATTTTGGTGCCTTGATGGTCCAATATGGGCAGGCGGATGCGATTGTAGGAGGAAACCAGGCTCTGCCGGCCGCCTACTTCCGCGCGCTTCTTCACACCATCAAGCCCCTGCCGAGTGTTCCTAAAATTTTTGGCGTCACGCTTCTCACCGGCTCTCATCTCAAGAATCTCGGCGGAAGCGACATCCTATTCCTTGCCGACTGTGGCTTGAATCCAAATCCAGATGTCGCCGAGCTTGCCGCAATCGCCGTGGAGACCGGCAAACTGGCCCACCATTTTCTCGGCCGTAAAGCGTTCGTCGCGATGCTCAGCCACTCGACCAAAGGCTCAGCAAGCACCCCGGATGCCCGCCGCATGGCCGCTGCTGCAGCCCTCGCACAAGATCAGGCGATGAGGGAGTTTCTCGAAATCAGCATCGAAGGTGAACTCCAAGCGGACGTCGCGCTCGATCCTGCTGCGGCCGAAACCAAGATGCCAGGCGCGGAAGCTCGACCGACTGCGGATGTCCTCGTCTTCCCGAATTTGGACGCAGCACACATTTCCCTCAAGCTACTCCAGCACGTCGCCGGAGCGCAAAACTACGGCCAACTGATCCTCGGGCTCTCCCGTCCGGCGGCCCAAGTGCCCCGTACCGCCACGGTCGAGACGATCTTTGGCACAGCCGCTGCCATCGCCGTGGAGGCGATCAAGTTCCACCAGCTTTATCCCGACGGTGAGATTTGACTCCGGCTTAGTGCTTCGTGGCATCCTGAAATTGAGAGCAGGGATTTTTGGCGATTGCGCTCGCCCCCTTGGCTCTTTCGGTTAGTTTCTTTCTGCCTTATGCGCAAGATCGCGGGCATCCTCTCGGCCTACGACGACCTGATCGAGAACAACCTGCGCCGCATCAAGATCCTGGAGGAGATGGCGCAATCCCTCTACCGGGAGTGGTTCGTCCATTTCCGCTTCCCCGGCCACGAATCCGCAATATTCACAGACTCGTCGCTTGGGCGCATCCCAAAAGGTTGGGGGGAAGCCCTTGGGTGATGAAGAGCGGGACGATGTTTTGAAGTCTCTCAATGATATTGCGGCGAATTCCGAACTATGGATGAGAGCACGGGATTTGGACGTGACTCGAATTTCGCTTCTCAGGGGTATCAGTCGAACCGAGGTGGAAGGGCAATTCCGCCGACTGACACAAGGAGGCGTTAAGCTAACAAAGTTTGACTTTACCTATACTGGTCCAAAACGGGACGTAAAAGGTGACGTTGGACTTCAGCTCTCTTTTAGAGTCGAGCCTGAATCGCTGCCTCCCACCAACGTTCATGTTGTGATCGGAAGAAATGGAGTTGGGAAAACGCACACAATGAATTTGATGGTCAAAGCCTTGGTCGCGAAGCGGTCAGTGGCGGCTCAATCTGGCAACTTCGTCACAACGCAGGAGGGCGGATTCGGTGTTGGTGTGTTCCTTACAGCTCCCTTGAGAGCGTGATCGAGCCAAGCAAGGAAGGATACTATCTGGCCCTGCGGCAGACGCAGGGCACTATACTTACTGACGCTCCGAACTGGCAACCCTGGCTAATATTCTTCCTATGCGCTCTACAGCAGCAGGTGCGCCGACGACGAAACGCTCTTGATCGATGAGTGAGCCGTCCAAACGGAGATGTGATTTCAGGCAGGCTGCTGTTGGGAAATGCAGTGGAGAGTGCCGCCTTCCTCCACGAGATCGAGACAATCGATGCCGATGACCTCTCGATTTGCAAACAACTCGCGGATGATGCCGAGCGCTCGGTCGTCGTTCTTCTTCTGGCGGAAGGTGGGGACTAACACTCCGTCGTTGACGATGAGGAAATTCACATAAGATGCGGGTAGTACGGGGAGTCGCCAACCTGGGACTTCGCAG
>JANPAU010000125.1:0-8632 GCA_031430055.1 Akkermansiaceae bacterium
TTGCTATCGAGATTTCCGGCGGCGATCCGCGCGTCCAGCCATGCGGTGGCTTTGACCAGATCCTTCTTTGCCCATAGCTCGAAGGCCGAGGGAAGGGGCAGCGCCTCCCGCAGCCGATCCGCGAAATGGTTCAGCACCCACTCGGGATCGATCTGCATCAACGGCGTGATGACAGCGGAATCAAGTTCGCTCCGACGTGAATTGGAAAGCTCAAGGGCGGCGATCTGATTGAGAGTGGCGATCAGATCTTCCCGCGACATGGGTGTCAGGCGCTTTTGAAATCGCTGCAACTCAGGCCCGTTTCCCTTTTCGGCGGCGAGTTTCTGCCAATCGATCGGCCCGTCGTCTTTCGTTAGTTTGACCGGGGTTGAAGTTTTGACCGGGCGGGCGGCGGCGATTTCAGCCTGCAAGTGTGTGTTCCTCGCTTCCGTGGCGGAGAGGGAATGATACTTCGTCCCGGTCCAGGCTCCGGCCAGAATCAAGGCGACTGCTGGCGGGATGAATGAGGTGGTTTTCATGAAGGCGGCGATGGCGGTGATGATGGCGGATAGACTGAAGGTGCTGACAGTCCCCGCAGCGATCGCCTTGGAGGAGAGCGCGGAAATGGGCAGCGCGGCTTGTGCGTCTGCGGCGAAGCCGGTGAGTATGGCGGCTGATAGGGTGCCACTGGTTTGCACACCACGGCGGGCGAGTTTCCCACGCAGGCGCTCAGTGGCGCGGTCGATGCGTTTTTGCGCGGCGTCGGTGGCGATGCCGAGGGTGGCGGCGATTTCGCGAATGGTTAGAGATCGATAGAAACGGAGGAGGAGTGCTTCGCGGTCTTTGTCGGAAAGCGCGGCGAGAGCGTCATTGAGAACGGGTTGGATTTCTTGCCATGCTTCCTGTGGGGGAAGAGGCATCTCAGTTTCCATGGTGGCTTGGAGGAGTTGGCGTTTGCGGTTTTCTCGCTGGGATTTGCGGATCAAGTTCTTAGCATGGAGCATGGCGGTCAGGTGAAGCCAGCCGCCGAGTGAGTTGCAGGTGGTGAGAGTTTTCGCCTTTTGGGCAAGGGCGATGAAGGTGAGTTGGGAGGCTTCGGCAGCGATGGTATCGTCACGAGAAGCGCGGCGGGCAGTTGCGTGGACGAGACCGGCGTAGCGGGCGACTAGGGCGTGGAAGGCGGATTCGCGGCGCTGGTCTAACCAATCGGCGAGGAGTTCGGAGTCAGATGGCGCGGGCTTTTCCATGTTCTGAAGAAAGAGTGTCATGCCAGCGGGTGAAGCGGACAAAAATCTTCGGGATACGATGTGATACAGGCATTCCTGCCTGTTCTTCCTTCTGCCCGGCGTTGAAGAACAGGCAGGAATGCCTTTGTCACGTCCCTTGATGCCGTGTCTGAGCCGGACAACCTCTTAAGCAACTCTCCGAAACGCTGCGATCCCTCGCATCTCCAGAGCGCTGCCGGTTTGCGCTGTCGGACTTGGCGGCGGCGGTGCTTTTGTCACGGGCGACGAAGATAGGCCTGCTGAGGCGAGTCTGCTGCGGGATCTATTTCTATGCATCACCGAGTTGTTCGTCCTGATGATAGCCGGAGTTTCGCCAAAATTTAGTGTTCGTTAGAAAAAGTCCGCCGCCATCCCAACAATCGCCCCATGGCCAGAGTGCGAGTGCTTTGAGGTAGGGTGCTTGGGAAATGGCCGTCCATGATCCCTTAACCGGGCCGCCCCATTTTCCGTTCATGGCGAAATAGATGAAATACTTGCCGTCGGGAGATAGGTCGCAGCGGCGGGATCAGTGATATCGCAGGCCTGCACATGATGATTCGGGCCAAGCTCGCTTGCGAGCGAATGGAGTGCCGCAGGGTCTGTGCCGCATCCACTCACCGTCCAACCCTCGGCGGAGAAGCCCATGGCCATGGCTCTCCCTAGCCCCCGGGATACTCCGGTGATGACAACGTGTTTCATGGAGAATATTCAAAGCTAACGCATCTCTGGCGACGAGCGAAATCCGGCGTTCTTGAGCCGCTGAAGAAAGTGCTTCAAATCCGCCGATGGAAACACGCCCGGCTTCTCCCTAGGCGAGTATCCCTTTGACGATTTTACTGCCCGGCTTGGTGATGTTAGTAAGGCGTTGAGGGACACCTTGTGACGGATAGGTCAGTTTTTCGTGATCGAATCCCATCATGTGCATCATCGTCGCATGGAGATCATGCACCGAAACTTTGTTGGTCATCGCTTCGTAGCCGATGGGATCCGTCTCGCCGTAGGAGATACCGGGTTTCACACCACCGCCGGCCATCCAGATCGTGAAGCCGCCGGGGTTGTGATCGCGGCCAATGAAGGCCATTTCGGCGCCGCCGCGATTTTCCTGCATGGGAGTGCGGCCGAATTCACCGCCCCAGACGACAAGCGTGTCTTCTAGCAGGCCACGCTGCTTCAGGTCTTTTAAAAGTGCGGTCATTGGTTGGTCGATCTCCAGGCAGCGCTCGGAGAAGCCTTTGTTCAGCGCTTCCTTCGCGGAGGCACCGTGCGAGTCCCAGCCCGCGTGAAAAAGCTGGATGTAGCGCACTCCACGCTCAGCCAGACGGCGGGCTAACAGGCAATTGTTCGCAAAGGATTCCTTGCCCGGCTCAGTGCCATACAATTGGTGGGTTGTTATGGATTCTTGTTTGAGATCGAAGGCATCCGTGGCGTGCATTTGCATGCGGTAAGCCATTTCGTATTGGGCGATGCGGGTGATGGTTTCGGGATCGCCGACATCCGTCGAAATTTGTTGGTTTAAGCGATCGAGCGTGTCAAGCGAGCGGCGGCGGAGATTGCGCGAGATGCCAGCCGGATCGTCCAGATAGAGGACAGGTTCGCCTGTTGAGCGGCATTGCACGCCTTGGAAGACGGATGGTAGGTAGCCGCTTCCCCAAATGGATTTACCGGCATCTGGATTATTTCCTCCCGAGGTGAGGACGATGAAGCCGGGTAAGTTCTGGTTTTCCGAGCCAAGTCCATAAGTCGCCCACGAGCCAATGGAAGGTGCACCGAGATTTTGCGAACCGGTGTGAAGTAGCAACTGAGCGGGGGCATGGTTGAACTGATCGGTATACATCGATTTTACGAAACATACATCGTCCACCACCGATGAAAAATGCGGCAAGCGATCAGAAACCCATGCGCCGGATTGGCCATGTTGCTTGAACCCGAACTGCGGACCTAGCATCCGTGGAACTCCTTGGATGAATGCAAATTGTTTTCCCTCCAGGAATTCTTTTGGACATTCCTTGCCATTGAGTTTTTCAAGCTCGGGTTTGTAGTCGAACAATTCGTGCTGTGAAGGCGCGCCCGACATGTGGAGATAGATCACCCGCTTCGCCTTGGCCGCGAACTGGGACATGGCTGGAGCGAGTGGATTGGCGGGATTTTTTTTGAGGATGCCGGAGGCTCCCCAACTGCGGCCCGCCGCACCTGCGAGCCACATGGCACCGAGGCCGGTGCTGCACTTCGAGAGGAAATGGCGGCGGGTGAGGTGCTGGAGCTCGGTGTGTTTGAGTCGTGCGAAGTGTTCGGGGTACATGGTGTTAGCGGGTGAGCGCGGAGTCCAAGTTGAGGATGGTGTTAGCAACTAACACGAGAGCCGCAGCAGCGGGAGACTCGGCGAGTTTTGCGGCTTCTGCAGGTGTCTGCTGATAGTCTGCGGTGGCGTCCGCGTGGAGACTGAGAAATTCTGTGAGCGTTGCAGGAGTGGCGGCTTGCTGAGTAGCGAGTTCGATGCCGAATGCGATCTGCGATGGAAGATCGGAGGAGTGGGCCTGCATGATTTTGGCAAGACCCTGTGCCGCCTCCATGTAGGCTGGATCATTCATGGTGACGAGTGCTTGCAAGGGGGTATTGCTGGTAATGCGTCGTGCGCTGCAAAAATCCCGGCTCGGTGCATCGAAGGTGAGGAAGCCGGGAAAGCCGCTGGTGCGCTTTTGATAGGTATAAATGCCACGCCGGAAGCGATCTTCCCCGGTGGACTCATTCCAATTCGCACCGTTGTAAATCGAGCGCCAGATTCCATCTGGTTGTGGTGGGAAAACCGACGGACCATGCATTTTCGGTGATAACAAACCCGCGACGGCGAGGGCTTGATCCCGCACCATCTCGGCGGTGAGACGGTTGCGCGGACCGCGGGCGAGGAGACGATTGTTCGGGTCTCTTTCGACCAGTGCCTTGGTCGCCCGGTGGGATTGCCGGTAGGTCGAAGAAAGCACAATTTCACGCAGCATGGATTTGACTGACCACTTGAAGTCGTTCGCGAATTGCAACGCGAGATGATCGAGCAGTGCAGGGTGGCTGGGAGGCGTCCCCGAGGTGCCGAAGTCCTCCGCCGTTTGCACGATGCCGACTCCGAAGAGTTCTCCCCACAAGCGATTGACCATCACGCGCGCAGTCAGCGGGTTTTCCGAATTGGCGATCCAGCGTGCCATATCAAGGCGAGTCATTTGCTCCTTGGACGCGCGATTGGCTAACAAATCCGGCACGCCGGGAGTGACGACATCTTCCTTGGATAGGCGATTGCCACGCGCGAACACTCGGGTTTCGCGGGCGGGGCGCTCGGTCATGACGGGGACCATCGTGCCCTTGATGGCTGTAAACTGTTTGGTCACTTCGTCGAGTGACGCCCAAGCCGACTGGCGCTCGGGGGCATTCACGAGAGCTGTCCATTGGGGATCGTTAGAAACGTCAAAATTGAAGCGCCGGACCGGAGTGGCTTGGTCGCCTGTCGTTTCGCCTTTCTGGGTCATCACGATTTCCAGCCGTGTGCCTGCGACGGGCTTGACGGGTGATGAGGGAATAAAAACAAACCAGCGAGGCCCCTCAAGCTTTGGAAAGCCGCCGACATTTCCGGTGGCTTGTGGGTCTACGAGATCGCCCAGATGATCGACGATTACTTCCTTCATTGCGACGGGCGTCACCACTCCAGTCGCATCGATTTGGTTCACCTCGAACTTCGAAACCAGTGAACCACGCTCTGGCCACTTTTTAGGATCGTCGCCATCTGGCAAAATCTTCAAGCGTAGCGCGCTGAATCCGGGCGCGGAGCCGGATATCTTGTGGATGTTACCTACGGGCAAAGTTCCCTCACTGCGGATCGTGCCATCGTCGGAAACTATCAGTTTGCCGTGACTTGGTGCGAAGACATCCGGTGTGAAGCGTTTCCAGTCACCGATGGATTCTGCGAGATCCTGGCCGGGGGAATTGAGTTGCTCACGGAGCATGGATTGTTTGATTTCCAAGGCTGAGGCCTCAGCGGTGAGAGCAGGATCGGCGGTGACTTTCATACGCGGTGCGTCATCGTCCTGATCCCAGTCCATGGTGTTATTAAAGAAAGCGGTAAACTTGTAGAACTCGTCGTGGCGGATCGGATCGTAAGGGTGCGAATGGCATTGTACACAGCCGAAGGTCGTGGCCTGCCAAGCGGTCCAAGTGGTGTTAGTCCGGTCGATCACCGCGGCGACGCGGAACTCCTCGTCATCGGTGCCTCCTTCGGTATTTGTCTGGGTGTTCCGATGGAATGCGGTGGCGAGGCGTTGCGCGGCGGTGGCGTTCGGGAGTAGATCACCGGCGAGTTGTTCGATGGTGAATTGGTCATACGGCATGTCCGCATTGAAGGCGCGGATCACCCAGTCACGCCACGGCCAGATGTCACGGTTAGGGTCTTTTTCAAATCCATAGGTGTCCGAGTAGCGGGCGAGATCGAGCCATACCGTCGCCCAGCGTTCGCCGAAATGAGGCGATGCTAACAAGCGGTCAACCACGGCGGTACGAGCGGATGGATTTTTCACGAAATCAGCGAGTTCATCAGACGTGGGCGGCAAGCCCGTGAGGTCGAAGGATACCCGTCGCAGCCATTCGGCGGGCGGAGCTTGTGGCGAGGGTTTGAGATTTTCTTGGTCGAGACGTTGAAGGATGAATCGGTCGAGTGGCGTGCTCGGCCATTTTTCGTCCGAGACTTTCGCGACTGGAATTTCCTTCGGCGGAACGAATGACCAATGATCCTGCCATTCGGCCCCTTGAAGGATCCAGCGTTCGATCAGGGCAGCTTCCGCATCCGCCAAACGGGGGCCATGCTTGGGCTTGGGCATCACTTCGTCGGGATCGCTGCTGCGGATGCGCCGCAGCATGTCGGATTCTTCGGGCTTGCCGGGGACGATCGGATACTCACCGGATTTCCCCTCTCCCAATGCCTTGGCCCTGTAAATGAAGGAAATATTGCCCGCTTCTTTCACTCCACCGTGACAGGCGGTGCAATGTTTCGTGAGAATCGGGCGAATGTCGCGATTGAACTCCACGCGTTCTTCCCCGTTCGCGATCGGAACAAGCAGGAGGAAAACTAAAAAGCGGTGAGTTGAAACCATGGTTAATCCCGTCATTTTACGCAGGTTCAACGCCGCCCTTCCAACGATTTTTCCCAACTCTCGAAAATCTTCCACAATCCGCGATTGGCGAACCGATTTGCTGGGATTAGGATTCTCGCGTGGCCGTTGACCCATCCCATTCCGACCTTCCGATCCAGCTCCAAGGGCAATTGCTGCTCGCGGATCCGTCGTTGCGCGAGGGCATCTTCCATCGCTCCGTGATCCTTCTCGCCGAGCACCAGGCAGATCAAGGGGCCTTCGGACTTATTCTGAATCATCCCACCGGAAAGACGGTCGGCGACTTCCTTCAAGGCGAGGAGTTCGCCCCGCTGCAACAACTTCAAGTCCATCACGGCGGCCCAGTCGCCGAGGACCAGCTCACGTTTTCCTCATTTTGGTGGAATAAAAAACTTGGCCTGCGCTGGGCCATCCGGCTTTCCTCAGAGGCTGCTGTGACTCACGCCCACCGCCCGGGACGGATCGTCCGCGCCTACATTGGCTACTCGGGATGGAGCGCGGGACAGTTGGAAAACGAACTGCGCCGCAGTTCATGGATCGCAGCCCGCCCTAAGCCCGGCTTGCTCGGGCAAGAGCATGGCCACCAGCTTTGGGCCGAACTCTTGCGCCAGGTTTCTCCACTCCACCGCATCCTTGCCGAGGCTCCCGACGATCCGACGCTCAACTAGCGATCCATTGCTTTTATCTAACTCTATCATGTCCGAATCGACTCTCATTTTCAGCCCCATTTCAGAAATCGTCGCAGAAATCGCTAGCGGCCGCCTCGTCATCGTCGCGGATGATCCTTCGCGGGAAAACGAAGCCGACCTCGTCGGCGCAGCCTCACTCTGCACGCCCGATATGGTCAACTTCATGGCGACTCACGCCCGTGGCATGATCTGCACCCCGATCACCGCCGAGCGCGCGGAAGAACTCGATCTCCCTCAGATGACTCGCCGCAATCGCGAGGGCCACAAGACCGCATTCACCGTCACGGTGGATGCTGCCGAGGGTATCACTACCGGGATTTCCGCCGCAGACCGGGCATTGACGATCCGACTGCTCGCCGATCCAAGCGTCGGGTCGGATGCATTTGTTAGACCAGGGCATATATTCCCGCTACAAGGCGTTCCCGAGGGGGTCCTCCGCCGGACCGGCCACACCGAGGCCGCGCTCGATCTCGCAGGATTTGCCGGACTGACGAAAGCGGCGGTGATTTGTGAAATCATGAATGACGATGGCACCATGGCCCGTGTCGGCCAACTCGGCGACTATCAGAACCGCCACCAGCTCAAGGCCTGCACCATCGCCCAACTCATCGAATACCGGAGACGCTCTGAGAAACTCGTTGTCCGCGAGGAAACGGTGAAAATGCCCACCGACTTCGGCGAGTTCGACTGCCACCTCTACCGCATCACCACCGATGCCAGCCACCATCTCGCCTTGAGCCGCGGCGTGATCGACCCGGAAAAACCCACGCTCGTCCGCGTCCATTCCGAGTGCCTCACCGGCGATGTCTTCCACTCCCGGCGCTGCGATTGCGGGGGGCAACTCGCCGCCGCGCTCGAACACATTTCCAAAGACGGCGGTGTCTTGCTCTACCTCCGGCAGGAAGGTCGCGGCATTGGTCTCCCGGCGAAGATCCACGCCTACAAGCTCCAAGAACAAGGATTCGACACCATCGAGGCCAACGAAAAACTCGGCTTTGGCTCCGACTTGCGCGATTACGGCATGGGTGCGCAAATCCTCTTCGATCTCGGCGTGCGCAAAATGTGCCTGCTCACAAACAACCCGAAAAAAGTCATTGGCCTCGAAGGCTACGGCCTCGAGATCGTCCAACAGTTACCGATTTCCCTGCCTTCAAATCCAGACAACGAGAAGTATCTTGAAACCAAGCGCATCCGGATGGGGCACACCTTATGAGTCAATTCCTAGCAAGTGCCAAGCGACTGGCCAGCGACCGGGCACTCGTCTGCGGTCATGCTGGGAAGTAGGGAGAATGAGGCATTGCGAATTTTTGATTTTCGCGAGGTGGTGTTAGATTTGAAAGCTGTCGTCCGCAGGTGTGGTGCCGATGGAGATTTGTAACTCTCCGTTGGCGGATAGATGCGTGAGACAATGATAGACATCCTCAGGATCGGCATCAATTTCCGTGGCAACATCATCCGCCGTTTTGGCATAGGCGGTGAGCTGGCTGCGGACTCGATTGAGGGTTTCTAGGAAGGTGCCAGCAGCCTTCTTGCCGGCTTCCACGCCGGGCTGGTG
>JANPAU010000126.1:0-2574 GCA_031430055.1 Akkermansiaceae bacterium
CACATCCCGAAGGCGCACGAGGCGTCCTCCTTCGTCTCAATCATCAGGGCTGCAACATGCGCTGCTCGTTCTGCATCGTCCCCGACACCCGCGGCAAGGAACGCGGACGACCGATTTCTGAGATCGTTGGCGAGGTCCGCCACCTCGCCGCCCACGGGGTGAAAGAGGTCACGCTGCTAGGTCAAATCGTCAACCTCTACGGGCGCACCGAGTTTCCGAAAATCGACGGCAAGTCCCCTTTCGTCCAACTGCTTGAAGCGGTGCATGAAGTCGAGGGCATCGAGCGCATCCGCTTCACCTCGCCGCACCCGATCGGTTACCGGGACGACCTCGTCGCCGCTTTCACCTATCTACCCAAGCTCTGCTCGCACATCCATTTCCCGATGCAGAGCGGATCCGATCGAATCCTGCGCGAAATGCGCCGCCCCTATAAAAACGAAAAATTCATCGAGATCTGCGAGAAGATGAAAGCCGCCCGCCCCGGCCTCGCCATCACCACCGACATGATCGTCGGCTTCCCCGGTGAGACTGAGGAAGATTTCCAAGCCACCATCGACACCGTTGAGCGCCTCAAGTTCGACAATGCCTTCGTCTTTCGCTACTCGAAACGCCGTAACACCCCCGCCGCAGAAATGGACGACCAACTCGACGAAGCCGTGAAGGAAGAACGCAACCAGCGCCTGTTAGCAGTGGTCGATCGCCTCGCCATCGCCAGCAACGCCGCCGTCGTCGGCACCCGCCAGCAAGTGCTATGCGAAGGCCCATCGAAAAATAATGCCGCCCGCCTAACGGGCCGCACGACTCATAATAAAATCGTCATCTTCGACGGCGACCCAGCAAGACTCACCGGCCAAGTGCTCGACATTCAAATCGAAGAATCCACCGGTTTCACGCTATTCGGCACCGCGTGCTTAGCGTAGTGAAGAGGATCGCGATCCATCAGACAGCGACGCTGCGCCACTGGCACAGTCTTTTGGAAAACCACGACGGGTTCTATCTGAAAATTTTCATGTGGGGGACGCTACGCTTCGTTTTCGTTTTTGGAAAAACTCAGCTTTTTCGAGGGCTGGAAGATGGTAATGGCTGCCGAGGGTATTCCCCGAGGGAACATCCGGGGAGGGAGGGACCCGCTTGCGGGAGGCACCCGGACCGAGATGCAGCATTACACCGCACACGTCACATGGACCCGAAGACGAGCAGCACGCGTGACAGCACGTTGGGATGGATAAAGGGTGCGGAGCGACGATCTTTGAGGGAGTTGCCAGCGCGAGACGAGTTAGGACTGTCTTTTGTAATCTTACGTTTGATAGATGTTCATCTGATTTTTTAATGAATCCCAGACCCCATTTGCAAAAACTGCAATGGCTCTTTCAGATTCCATATCGTTCTCCAATCCTGATAAGGCTACTCCTTTGGAAAATAAGACAACTGATCCAAAATACTCCAACGGATTTCCATCTTCTCTACACAACAGAGATAACCCTTCACTCGACCAATCAATGAGGGTGCCATCAAGCATCACATTTTCCCCACAAGGGACTACTCCCTCACTAAATGCCTTATCAGGAGACGAAAATCGCAAAATGAAACCTTTGCGGTGCTGAACAATCTCTCCTCCTTTACTCTTTCTCTCAGTCAATGGAGCGCCAAATAATTGATTGGCTCGTTCGATCGAATCACCAAATTTCAATCCATTCAGTCCTTGGTAAGAAATTAATTCAATCATGGCTATTTTTTGTCAGTGGCTTAATCATTAGTTTTCCGTCGATTTAGAAGCTCGCTCTTAGCGGTCTGAATTATTTCTGAGAAGCCATCAAAATCCACTCTTCTCGCGAGTGGCAGCGCAGCACTACTACCCTCTGGAAATTCGATTTGGAAGACTCCAACGTCACCTTCATTCAAAACCGTAGCCACGAGCTTGTCGCGGAAGTAAATTTCAGCAGTCAAATTCTCATATTCACATCCACTATAAAACTGGATGTTATAGTCATGGCTATTGGTAAAGCGTGTCATCTTCTTGGTTCTAAAAATCCTTTGAATTTATCATCAGAATCGAAACGAGCACCGCGCCCATCACCAACATGCACATCGGCACCCCCTTTACCATTCGGAAACGACCCTTGATTTGGATCGGTTAAAATATCATCGAGTTGGTCTTGGCCTTGTTGGTTTTTTGCAGCTGAATTTCCTTTGGATGTCGGAAAAGAGCTGCTCTCCGCTCTCTTGCCCTGTGAACTACCGTGCTTGTCCAGCGCTCGACCAGCTATCGTGAGTTTGCCGGATTTGTCTGACGGATCAAGCATAGAACCAGACGCTGACCTTTGATCAGGTATGCTCTTTGCGGCATCCGTCCCACCCTCAGCAACCTCATCAACATTCTTCCGCGCAGAGTTCGCGAGATCTACGGCTTCGTCCGTAAGTTTTGCTGCATCGGCTATTTTCGAGGCGTCGTGTATCTCATCCGCAGCTCGGAGTGCTTTACTCGCGCCTGCGGGAACAAAGGGAATCGCAGTAGCCGCTATATCTACCGAGAAATCGATAGCACTTTCTTTCAGATTGCTTGCGGTGTTTCTC
>JANPAU010000127.1:0-2587 GCA_031430055.1 Akkermansiaceae bacterium
GCGGCGATGCCGGTGGCCTCACTGACATCTTGGATGCGGCAGTAAGGCTGCTCGAAAATCAGCTCGACCAGCTCGCGGGAATAGATCTTCGGCGCGGCCTGGCGGACGTGGTCGATCGTGTGGATGGAAAGCCGGCGGATGGCCTCGATTTTCGCCTTGGTCCAGATCGCCGTTTCCTCGACGGCGCGGAGAACGTAGAGAATCCACGGTTCCCAGGCTTCCTCCCGGGTCACGTCTAGCAGCAGGCGGTAGTAATCCTCCTTGTGGAGGATGATGTGGCGGCTGAGGTAAAGGACGGGCAGGGTCAGCAGGTTCTCGGAAATCAAAAATAGGCTGTTCAGCACCCGGCCGGTGCGCCCGTTGCCATCAGTGAACGGATGGATCGCCTCGAACTGGTAATGCGCCACCGCCATCCGGATCAGTGGATCGATTTCGCCATGGCCATGTAAGAACGTCTCCCAATTCGCGAGCAGCCCGCGCAAGTGATCCTCGCCCACCGGCGGGGTGTAGATGACGCCGCCGGTCCGGTCGTTCGCCAAGGCGGTGCCCGGCACGCGCCGGACGCTCATGTCCATCCCTTTGATCTTGCTGCAAACCTCTTCCGCCGTCCGCGTACACAGCGGGCGGTGCTCCAGCGAGCGGAAACCTTCCAGCAGTGCCGTCCCATAGCGGAGCGCCTCCTTGGTCGCGGGATCCGCCTGCTCGCCAAAATTCCGGAACTGGAACAGCCGGTCGGTCGTCGTGACAATGTTCTCGATCTCCGAACTCGCCCGCGCTTCGAGCAGCGGCAGGGTGTTGATCAGCATGCCTTGATTCGGCAGGAGTTCCGCCGCTCCCTTTAGCTCGGCAAGCGCCGTCCTGGCCGCAATGCATTGCTTGAGAACGACTTTTGACTCCAAATCCACGGCGGGAGGCAGTGGCGGCAAGGCGTCATAGGGCTGCTCAGGGCTCCAATAGGTCCGCGTCATGTTCGAAATTTCAGCTTTTTGTGACATGTCCAAGCGATAGGTGATGCCGTGTAACGCGTCCAGCAAATAGGTTGTAAATATCGGTTTTTTTTAACACGTTTCCTCCATATGTTACACGGAGTGACCCATTGGAAAAACGCGTTGCAATTTTACAGTTTTTACAACATGTCTGAAATTTGCTTTCACAGCGTCTTGAGTTCGGTGTGCGGGCTGAGGGCCTTGAAGATCTGCTCGATGTTGATCTTCACCGCGTCGCTGGCGTAGCCGGCGTCGCGGAAAACGGCGCGCAGCGGGGCACGCTTGGCGAGGGTCTTGACGAAGTCCTCGTTGAGTCCGATGTCGAAACAGGCGGCGAGCGCGTTGTCATCCACGAAGAACACGCGCCGGCCCTTGATCCTCTCCTCGGTGACCGGCAGCGCGAGATCGACGCCCCAATCCAGCAGCACCTGGAACAACAGATCCTCGAGTTTCCGGCCGGGCTTGAGGTTGTCCACGTGCAGCGCGAGATCGTCCTGCGTCAGCTCGTCCGGCTGATAGTAAACGTCCGCCATGTTCGAGCTGTCGATCTTGAGCACGCGGAAGCCGATGTCGGGCGCGGTAGCGCTGAAGTTATTTGTGATGGGTTCAGAGTGATTCGGATGAAGAAGATCGCCTTGCGCGGGCTTTTCCTTGGCTTGTTTGGCCTGCCACTCCGATAGAATCTTCTTTCCGGCGCGGCGGATGCGCTCCTTGCCGATCTCGGCGATGGTCTTGTAACCCGCCTTGAACGCCTCGCTCTTCTCGTCGCAAGGCTCGGGAAGCTGGACCATGATGTGCCGCCGCGTGCCGCCATCCTCGGCGTTGAGCTGCATGACGGCGTGGGCCGTGGTGGCGGAGCCGGAGAAGAAGTCGAGGATGAGAGAATCGGCAGAAGCTGCAATCCTCAGCATTTGATCAATCAGTCTGACCGGTTTGGGATTCGAGAACTCCGCCCTGTTGTCGGAAAAAAGCTCTTTAACGATTTTTGTTCCCTCCTGATTGTGGCCAACAGCCTCATGAAGCCAGATCGTCTCGGGGACAACGCCATCCTTCACTTCGGATAAAAAGCGCTTTCTTCTCGGCTTCGAATTGCCGTCTTCTCCGAACCAAATTTGGTTATCCAAAATCAAATCCAACATTTCTTTTTCTGGATGCCTCCAACTCGTTCCAGAGTTAGGTTTCCAAACTTTTCCGGAAGGAGCTGTTATTGCGTAAACGCAATTGTCGCGATGCTCCATTCTTAGCAGATCGCTCGACACCCATAGGCCTCTTGGATCCTTATCTTTATTCGAATAACGTGAAAGTGCCTTTTCGGAACGCGGCAGGAGATTGATTGTGAGTGACGCCTTGTTCCTAGAATACATCAAAACGTGATCATGACTATTCGATAGGTATTTTGCATCATTCTGTGGCGCAAATTTCTTTTGCCATACAATATTTGCTATGAAGTTTGTCTCCCCATAAATTTCATCGCAGATTTTTCGCAGATTTGCCACTTCTCCATCGTCAATACTGAGAAAAATGACTCCGTTCTCTTGTAGTAAATTTCTCGCTAGCTTCAACCTCGAATACATCATCGACAACCAATCCGAGTGGAACCG
>JANPAU010000128.1:0-2401 GCA_031430055.1 Akkermansiaceae bacterium
CGTCAGCGGCCCTCGCTGTGGGGGGGGCGACTCTAGGAATCGAACTCGACCTGACAAGCCCTATTTTGGAATTTTTTCGAATTTTCACCCGAGAACGGTAAATATTCGAAGTCACACCGGGAAAAGACGAAAATCATACCTCTCTCCAACCCAAGAGAATAGTCACTTTATTGTCACTTCCTCAAATCCGTGCTGTCCCAAAGTATCCTGTCTGACCGGATGATCTTTCTAAAATGCCTCATAAGCTCCGGTCCAAGAGGCTACCATCGATTTGCACCGCAAAGATTGTCGAAACAACTTCCCCGTGAGAAACGTAGAGCGGCTACCTACTTCAACCATGATGCATCATTCCATTTCCCACTCATGGATCGCAATTACGATCTCGGCCCTTTCATCCGGCATTCTCCTTGCCGAAATCCATCCAAATCCACTCTTCTCTGAGGGTGTCGTGCTCCAGCGCGACCAAGTCATCCCGATCTGGGGAACCGCTCGCAACGGCGAGAAGGTGACCGTCGAGCTCGGCGATCAAAAGGTCACCACCACCGCCGCACACGGCATCTGGCGGGTCGATTTGAAGCCAATCAGCGCTGGCGGCCCATTCACCCTGACGCTCACCGGCGACAACACCGTGACGGTGAACAACGTCCTCGTCGGTGAAGTCTGGATCTGCTCCGGGCAATCCAACATGGAGTGGCCATTCACCGACACCGCAAACGCAGTGGAGGAAGGCCCAAAAGCAAACTATCCGAAAATCCGGATGTTCACTGTCGCCCAAAAGACCTCCTTCCAGCCACTGCCCGAAGCACCTGGCACTTGGGTCGAATGTTCACCGGAGAAGGTCGGCGGGTTTTCAGCCGTCGGATATTTTTTCGCGCGGGATCTCTACCAAAAACTCGGTATTCCAATCGGAATGATCCACACCTCGTGGGGTGGCACTCCGGCGCAGGCATGGACCAGTATCGAGGGCTTGAAGAAAAATCCCGAACTGAAAAGCTATTCGGATGCTGCGACGGCAGCTCTCACCAACTATCCCGCTGCCGTGGAAGCCTATCCGGCGAAACTCGCCGAATTCAAAACGGCGAAGGAAACTTGGGATGAAACCGTCGGTAAACCCTATAAAGAGGTATTGAAAGCCTGGACCGAAGAATCCACCAAGGCCAAACAAGCCGGACAAGTGCTGCCGCCCAAGCCTGAGCCTGCAAGCAAAGCCCCTGCCCCCCCGACCCATCCAGAGGGCAACCAGAACAACGAAACCATGCTTTTCAACGCCATGATCCATCCCCTTATCCCCTATGCGATCAAGGGCGCGATCTGGTATCAGGGCGAATCAAATGCCAATCAATCTCGCCTCTATCAGAGCTTATTCCCTGCGATGATCGCCGATTGGCGGACACGATGGAATCAAGGAAATTTCCCCTTCATTTTTGTCCAAATCGCCCCGTTCAACGGTCAGCCCCCCGAGATCCGGGAGGCGCAATTTCTCACCCTTTCGAAATCCCCGAATACCGCCATGGCAGTCACCACCGACGTCGGTGACGCGAAGGACATTCATCCGACCCGCAAAGAACCCGTCGGCCAGCGCCTCGCGCTTGCTGCTAGAGCCCTAGCCTACGGGGAGAAAATCGAATACTCCGGCCCCCTCTATCAGTCGATGCAGGTTAAAGGCGATCAAGTCGCCCTCAGCTTCACCCATACCGGTGGAGGCCTTGTCGCGAAGGATGGAGCACTCAAAGGCTTCACTCTCGCCGGTGCGGATGACAAGTTCGTCCCCGCTACCGCGAAAATCAAGGGATCAAAGGTGCTTGTCTCCGCTGCGGGCGTAACCGAACCCAAAGCTGTCCGTTACGGTTGGGAAAACGTCCCTGATGTTAATCTTTTCAATCAAGAAGGACTTCCCGCTTCGCCATTCCGCACGGACGTAGATTGATGCAGGAATTGCCCGCTACGCCATCCTGTCGCTCACCGGACTGCCAAGATTTCCCGCAGAATCGGAGCATCCGTTGATGCTCAAGGGAGATCATCAAAGCTCTCAGGCTCGCACCAGAATACTCGTTCATACTCGGTTGGCTGTAGACTCTCATCGTGGGAGACGGTGGAGAACGAGGTAATCAAGAGTCAATTGGATCATCATTGGACCAAAAATAAAAAAACCGCCGGAACGAATCCGGCGGCTTTTCTCAATAAAATAACTGGATAAAAATTAGGCAAGTGTGCCTTCTTCTTTCTTCTCCTTATCGCATTCCTTGTCGCACTTTTCAGCAAGGGTGCCTTCTTCCTTCTTAGCGTCGTCGCCTTTTTTGCACTTGTCGCAGTCAGAAGCGAGCGTGCCTTCTTCTTTCTTGGTGTCGTCCTTCTTCTTGTCCTTGTCGTGATCTTTATCACCTTCGCACTTGCCGCAATG
>JANPAU010000129.1:0-3783 GCA_031430055.1 Akkermansiaceae bacterium
GTGTAGTGGGCACCGAGCTTGTGGCGCTCGCGCGGATCGAGAGCGCGTTCTACCAGCGTACCGAAGATGGCGGGCTCGACGGCGGACCAATCCGACTTGGCCGCATGGATGAGCAGCGCCATTTGATCCGGCCGCAGCGGCAGCGCGGTGGTGTCCTCGAACAGCCCGCCATTGAAGTGAGGCACGGCATTGAACAGGACGGTGGAGAATTTCGAGCCGTTGGCCATGTCGTGCCACAGCGTCTGGAGCATGATGGGAAAGCCCTCGGGGCTGTCCTTCACCTTGTCCATCAGATTCAGGAAGGAGTTTTTCGGCAGCAGCTCCACGTCCTCGGCGAACATGGTGAAAAGGCAGCGCTGGAGGAATCCGGCGGTCACTTTGGGATCGTGGCCGTCCTTTTCGAGGGACTTGGCGAGTTCTGCGAGGGCCTTGGCGACCTCGCAGGTGACGGCGGCGGCATACTTGGAGGGATCGAGCGAATGGGGATCGGTCCAGATTTTTCGGAGTCGTTCGCGGATTTCCGGCTGATGGAGATCTGCCAGATGGATGCGGTAGGACGCGGGATCCGGGAAGCGCTCGTAGTGCCCGCCGGTGCCGGAGAACTCGGCGTAGAGATCGATGGTGTGGCCCACGTCGCAGACGATGAGAAACGGCGGGCGTCCCTCGCTGGCGGGAAGAGAAGTGATGTATTTCCGTGCCTGATTGTAAGCTCGCTGGAGGACCTTGTCGAAGGCGGCGGTGCCACGCTTGCCATGGCCGGATTTTTCCTTGGAGCTGCTGGAGATGAAGTCGAGGAGCGCGCCCTGTTGGGTGGCCTTGGCAAAGGTGCCCTGTTTGGTTTCCGAGAGCAGGCAGCCGGATTTGTAGAGATCGATGAAACCGGTGGCGGTGCTGCCGTCCGCCTCCTGATGGGTGACGGCGCGCTCGAAGACGTAAAGATTTTTCGCGTTGTCCGGGCCGGCGGGTTCGGGGTGGGGGACGTGCAGGATCTCGTCGCAGAGTTCGGTGAAAAAGAGCGCGTAGTTCGCCTTTTCCGACCCGCCGGATTTCTCCCATCGTTCGATGAACTTGGCGACGGTTTCGGGGGTGGCATCGGACATGGTTGGATTTAGGATTGATAGAGAGCGGGCGGCAACTCCAAAGGTTTTTCAGGATTTTCCGGTTTCAGACGTGGAAGCAGTAACCGCTATCTCCAGCACGAACTCGATCCACCCGTCATTCGTCTTTGTCACTTGCAGCGTCGCGCCCATTGAGGATGCTGCTTCAAGACTGAGAGTGAGGCCGATGCCGAGGTGAGTGTCATTGCGCGCGGTATCTCGGCGAAACAAGGGTTCGAAAAGACGCTCCAGATTTTCAGGTAAATCGTCGCTTTGATTCGCGGTTCGGATTTCGAGATGTCCATCAGTCGCGGTGCCGTGGATACGGATTTCACTGCTTTGCGTAGCGTAGGAAATGGCGTTGTCGAGCAGGTTGTTGAAGATGATACGAACCAGCGTGACATCACCGATGGCGGTCATCGGTCCACCGGTAAATTTACGATTCACTTTCAATCCTCTTTCCTCGAAACGTGGTAGGAAGGATTGCAGACAGTCTTCGAAAATCGCACCGAGGTCGAGGGTTTCTAAAAGCGCCGGTGTCCCCGCATGGCCCACTCGGGAAAGTGCTGATAGGCGTTTCACCAAATCCCCAAGCTCGATGGCGGTCTTCTGGCAGGTCGCCAGATGGGTGGCATACGCGGCGGCCTCGCGGGGTTGGGAGAGTGCGAGATCCGTAGTCGCTTGCAAGCCGGCGATGGGCGTGCGCAGCTCATGGGCCGCATGGCGGATGAAATCCCGCTCGCGCTCGCGAATCGCCGCGACGCGGGCGAGAAGGGTATCGAAGCTTTCTGCCAAGCCCGTGAGTTCGACAGGCAACTTGCGGGGCAATAGCAGCGCGGAGTCGAGCTGATGTCCGGCGCGGTCTTTCATCTGTCTGGTGAGCTCGTCGATGGGTCGCAAAGTCACGCGGATGACTCGGCGGATGACAAGAAAACCCAGTGTGAGAGTGAGAAGTGTGCCGCCTTCTAACACCCAGCGGGCGCGGTTGAGAACGCGATGAGTCGCCGCCGTGTCTCGGGCGACAACGAGAAGGTGGGGAAGGCTCTTGGGATCGATCATCTGGCCGCTGGCTTGCATGCGTGCTAACTCTTCGGGAAGAACGAAGGGGTAGATTCGTATACCGATGGCCAAGGCGTGGCGGTCGCTTCCGGGGAGTTGGATTT
Organism: Akkermansiaceae bacterium; assembly: GCA_031430055.1. Taxonomy (GTDB): domain Bacteria; phylum Verrucomicrobiota; class Verrucomicrobiia; order Verrucomicrobiales; family Akkermansiaceae; genus Luteolibacter. Next base: position 2,261 of record JANPAU010000129.1, read on the forward strand.
CTCGAATCCGAGGTGCATCGTCTTCGCCGGAGAATTTTGGGAGATCCAGGCCTTTGAGCTTTGCCGAGCGCGTAGTGGCTCCGTTCGTTTCATTCCAGAATTGGAAAAGATTGTCATCTGGCAGGGCGCGATTTGTTCCAAGGCCTTCTTTCCACTCAAAGGTGATGCCGCCGTTTTCCAGTTCGACTTGGTTAGAGAGTAACGCGGCGGTTTGGATGATGGAATTTTCCAATTCACGAAACAAACCGTGCCGGATAATCGAGTAAATGCCAACCGATAGCATGCATAGCAACAATCCGACAACGATGCCGCAACGGATCAGTAAATCATTCTTGAGAGATGGCGGTTTCATCCTTTCTGGGCCTCTAGAATGTAACCCTGCCCACGGCGAGTATGGATGAGGTCGGGGAGGTCGCCGGTATTGAGCTTCTTGCGTAAATAGCCGATATAAACATCCACTGCATTGCTGCTTCCGCCGGTGCTGTCTTCGAAGACGTGATCCCAGATTTCAGTCCGAGAGACGACTTCACCCGTCCGGTAGAAAAGGTATTCTAATAGCCGGAACTCTAATGCAGTGAGTTCCACGGCTTGTCCACCGCGTTGCACGGTCCGGCGCAGTGGGTTCAGTTCCAGATCCGCCACGCGCAAATCGGGGCCTTTTTTCGCAAAATTTCGCCTCAAAAGCGCACGAACTCTGGCGAGCAGTTCAGCCAAGGGAAAAGGCTTCACCAGATAGTCATCCGCTCCTGCGTCCAGAGCTTCCAGACGGTCCTCTAACCCGTCCCGTGCGCTGATGACCATGATGTGGATGGGGTTTCCTTTGGCTCGCAGACGTCGGAGGATTTCCATGCCGTCGAGATTCGGCAGCATCAGATCGAGGAGGATTAGATCGTAGTTATTTCCATCGGCTGCCCAGAGCCCTTCATCGCCGGTCGCGGCGCTGTCCACTAGGTAGCCGGCTTCTCTGAGAAACTGGCTGATCGCATTTCGCAGAGACTCGTTGTCTTCGATAAGGAGGATGCGCATGGGGCAAGTTAGAAGCGCCAGCGTTTGGTGAGATCTCCATACGCGTCGATCCTGCGGTCGCGGAAAAATGGCCAGATGCGGCGAAAGTCCTCGACTGCTTGGAGGTCGATGTTGTGGTGGAGGATTTCCTCGTGCTCAGTGGAGGCCTTGGCGACGATTTCGCCGTAAGGATTGGCGATGAAGGAACGGCCCCAGAACTCGGTGTCGCCCTCGTTGCCAGTGCGGTTGACGGCGGCGAGGTAGCAGCCGTTTGCGACGGCATGACCTCGCTGGACGGTTTCCCAGGCGCAGTGTTGGGCGTCGCCGAGGGTGGGTTTCTCCTCGGGCAACCAACCGATGGCGGTGGGATAGACGAGGATTTGTGCGCCGCCGAGGGCCATCAGGCGAGCCGCTTCCGGATACCATTGGTCCCAACAGATGAGCACACCGATTTTCCCGAACTGCGTATCCCAGACCGGCCAGCCACTGTCGCCGGGGGTGAAATAGAATTTTTCCTC
>JANPAU010000130.1:0-10676 GCA_031430055.1 Akkermansiaceae bacterium
GTTGGGCGGCATGCTCACCAACAGCCTCACCGTCCGCAAGTCGGTCGAGCGCCTCAAGTATCTCGAAAACATCGAGAAGCAGGCCGAATTCAAGGCCATGTCTAAAAAGGAACTCGCCGCCCTCGGCCGTGAGCGCGAAAAGCTTCTCCGCAACCTTCGTGGTGTGCGCGAGATGGACAAAAAGCCTGACGCTGTCGTCATCGTCGATTCCGCCCGCGAGACCATCGCCGTGGCCGAAGCCCGCCGCTTGAACATCCCAATCATCGCCCTCGTCGACACCAACGCCGACCCAGCTCTCGTCCAGTTCCCAATCCCCGGCAACGACGATGCGATCCGCTCGATCCGCCTCATCCTCCAGAATCTGGTCGATGCCATGGTCGCCGCTCGCAAAAACTGACTAACTTGTCACACGGGCGTCCTGTCATCCGACGGGGCGCCCGTTTTTCCTCTCTACCACTCATTTAAATTTCTCTTATGATCACCGCATCAATCGTTAAAGAACTTCGCGACAAAACCAACGCCCCGATGATGGACTGCAAAAAAGTCCTCACCGAAACCAACGGCGACATCGAAGCCTCCATCAAGCTCCTCCGTGAGCGGGGCATCATGAAATCCAGCAAGATGGCCGACCGCGCCGCCAACGAAGGCGTCATCACCGCCCGCATCAACGCCGACGCAAGTTCCGGCCTCCTGCTAGAGGTGAACTGCGAAACTGACTTCGTTTCCAAAAACGAAAGCTTCCAAGCCTTCGTCGGCGACCTCGCCGACGCGCTGGCCGCCTCCTCAGTGGCCGATCTCGACGCCGCCCTCGCCCATCAACACGGCGAACAATCCCTCGATGACACGATCAAAGCCAAGGTCGGCGAAGTCGGAGAAAACCTTCAGTTCCGCAAGTATGTCCGCTACGACGCAGCCCCCGGCGGTGTCGTCGCCTCCTACATTCACCTCGGTGGTAAGGTCGGCGTGCTCATCGAAGTCGGCACCACCAAACCAGAATCCAAGGGCACCGACTCTTTCAAGGAACTTATCAAGGATCTCACGCTCCACATCGCCGCCTGCGCACCCAAGGGACTTTCCCGCGAAGACATCCCGCAAGCGGTCGTGGACAACGAACTCGACATTTTCCGAGTCCGCCTCGAAGCCGAAGGCAAGCCAGCAAACATCATCGAGAACATCCTCAAGGGTCAAATCGGCAAGTTCTTCGCCGAGAGCTGCTTCCTTGAACAAGGATTCGTGAAAGACTCCGACATCAAGGTCTCCACCCTGCTAGAAACCAAAGGCAAAGAGCTCGGCGACACCCTCACCGTCACCCGCTTCGTCCGCTTCGGCCTCGGCGAGTGATCCCGTGACACAGGCGTTTCTGCCTGTCCTCCTCTCAAAATACCCGTCTCCCTCACCGGAGACGGGTATTTTTTTAATACTCCGGCCCGAGCGGGCTGAAGGTGATCGAGCAGCGCCGCCGCCTCATAGGCCAACCCTTCCAGATCGTGGCGCACACTGGCCGTGTAAATCATATCGGTCACCAAGTGCCAGCCGTGCTCGCGCGCATATCGCGCCGCCCCGACGTAAAAGCCATGATGGATATCAATCAGCGCAAGCAGGACGGATTTTTGTTTCTTCGGCAGGGACATGGAAAGATCACTGAATCCAAAAAACAAACACTAGGAATGCGTGTGCTGCCGATTCAAGAATTTGGGATGATTTTTTTCGACCAACTCGATGCGACCCCTCACAGACCGAGTTGTTTCGACTTTTTGCGCAGGAAGTCCACTTCGATGGTCAACTGCCCGATTTGTGCGTGCAGTTCGTCGCGCTGGCGCTCGAAATCCTCGGTTACAGCCTTCTCCCGGCCGGGGCCGAAGACGCCGCTGGCCCCTGCTGTCATGGCTTTCTTCCACTCGGTGACCTGCATCGGATGGATGTCGAAATCTTTGGCGATTTGCTGGATGGTCTGGACTCCCTTGAGCGCTTCAAGCGCCACGCGGGTCTTGAATTCGGGTTCGTGTCTTCTTCGTTTTGCTTTCATTTTGTGTGGTATAGGTTAAGTTCAAGACCCGCGCCCGACCACCACAATCAAAGCTTAACCCCTGGCCCGAATTTCGGGGTCCGCCTCAGACTTCCCGCGAAGCAGTCGCCAGTGCCCGCAGGCTCCTTGATCTCTTCCAAGCAGACCGCCGGCCGAGTTTACGCCTACACTCACTACCTAGAAATCCTCAGCGAGGATGGCGAGCCGCTTTGAGTTACGCACCCAGCACCCAAAAACGCCTCACACGCTTATTATTCGGAACCCATTCACTTCCCATACCAATTCCCTGCCACCCACCGTTCACCCTCACCGCGCGTCAAGTCACGCGGGTAGCGGAGATGGGTGAGCGAATCGGGCGGTGGGCGGGCGGGATTCGCCGCTTTCCCCGCAACTTCGGAAGGCGAACCGGATTCAGTCGATCCAAGCCTCGCTGGCGATTGAGAAAAGAATCGAGTTCATTCACCCGTTCTCTGATCGAAATGACCGAGCCGCCCCCCCGCAGCCCGACCCAGCGCTATCGCATTGTTGACGTCGCACAATAGCACAGCTACTGTGCAACACAGTCATGAAAAACATCACTCTAAAAATCGACGACGATACTTACCGCAAGGCTCGCCTCCGAGCGGCGGAGAACGGAACATCCGTGAGTGCCATGGTGCGGAAAATCCTCGAATCACAGGAAAAAGAACAGGCTGACCATGAAATCGCCGAGCAGAATCGAGTCAAACGGCTCCTCGAACTTTATGCAGTAGCAGATGCCAGCGCCAAGAACGAGTCACGGCAAGAACCTTGGATTTTCAACCGCGACGAGTGTTATGAAGAGCGCGTTCGTTGATACAAACATCCTTATCCATGCCGTGGGTCGTCCTCCTCACGACCTCCGGAAAAGGCAAATTGCGCGTGAGATTCTCTTGCTCCCGCAGCTGCATCTATCCGTTCAGGTTCTCAATGAGTTCATCTCGGTCGTGAGAAATCCAAAGAAGCTCGGTCTATCACGCGAACAAGAAGTTCAATGGCTGCGTGAGTGGTTCGAGTTTAAAATCGCCGGGATCACCTTCCTTACTTTTCAAAAAGCACTGGAGCTACACCTGAGTTACCAACTCTCCCACTGGGATTCACTCATCATCGCTTCCGCCAAGGAGATTGGATGTTCCCTCGTCTATTCTGAGGACATGAGCCACGGCCAAAGTTATGACGGCATCCAAGTCATCAACCCCTTCGCCGAACTCCCATGAACTTCGACCAAGGAGAATTCGATCTTTCCGGCGGCGGCTCCGAGGACGGGCACCGGAAATGGCTGCGTGACTTGGAGGAGAAGAAGCGCGTATTTGAAGTCCGCCACGGCGTGATCATCGGCCGCCGAGTGAGGGTGCAACTGCGAGGCGAACTCAATCCGCTATGTGGGATGATCTATTTGGTTTCCCAGAAAAATCCGCATTCCACCGCTCAAATCAGCCTGCGCTTGGGGCCGCGGGAATTTACGCCGCTCGAAATCGAAAGCCTCGTTCTGCTGGAGGACGATCACTTGGGTTTTGATGAGGTGAAATTGTAATTATTAAACTTTTCAAACCAAGCAGAGCCACCCGGCTCAAAACCTCCCCACCGCGCGGAAGTGCCCAATCGTCGAGTTCCCCCAGCGGAAAAACACATCTGCCCAAGTTGCCGCATGACGGAGCCACTCCATTGCAAAATCACGGCTATTTTGAAGCGGAGACTCCGCCGCTAGGCACAGCAGCGCTGCCAGCACCAACAGATTGGCCAAGTAAATAATGACCAACGAAAGGAATGTCCCATTTTCCTTCAAGTCCGGTTGATCACGAGGAATCATCCACAAGGTCCACACCATGTGGAAGGTCCAAGTGAATCCCAGCACTCCAAAGAGCAGGTAATCCCATTCCTGCGTAAGATCGGCAAAGTAGCGGACAGCGGCGTAGATGATGACCCCGACCACCGCCCAAAATGGCACGAAATACGGCGATAGCGCGATGACCAGATTGGTCTTGTTTGTCGTGATGTAACCGCCATCCGCACTGACGTGGAAATCCGTCACCTTGCCCCGATAAAGTAGCACGAACACCGCATGGGTCAGCTCATGCCCCAGCACGTAAAAATAGAGGAAAACCTTCTGAAATAAGCCGGACCAGAACCAGCCGAGCATCACTAACGCGCCGATCGCAAAATACCAAAACTCCGCTGTTTTCCAAAAATCTTGATTCACCGTCGCCTGCGAAAACCTCGAAAGAAAGGTCCAACTCGTCACCCAACAAAGCGGTAAGAGCACCAAGGCCAAACTCCACCGCAGCAAGCGTTTGAGCCACTCGGCCGATTCCACATCATCGTCCATTTCCGCAGCCGCGACTGCTGCCCAGACGAATTTCTCACCGCGCTTTCCACCCCGCCGGTTCGCCTGTTCGTGCGCCCGCTGGTTCGCCGAGCTCAGCACCTGTGCGAAAGAAATCTTCTCCCGCCGCTTGTTCTTCAGGGGCCGACTGACGGAGGACTTGGAGCGAGGGTTCTTCACCATGCGAAAGGTGGCGGAGATTATTTCGCAAACCTTAATTAATCAAGCGAGAACCTCGGGCCGGATACCCAATCTGTCGAAAACAGGTGGGTGGAGTGGCGTTACTTTCCTTAAATTCTACGTTCTTCACTGGCAAGGAACCACGCTTCATGATGTTTTTCCCCCGTGTCCGCTGTCACCAATATTTCCACCTACCGCTTCGCCGAACTTACCGGTCTCAAGGACTTGCGCGAGTCACTGATCAACGATTGCAAGGCTTGGGAACTCAAGGGGACCATTCTTCTCAGCACGGAAGGTATCAATCTATTCGTCGCCGGTGCGGCGGAATCCATCAATTTGCTGTTGGGTAAACTTCGCATCATTCCCGGTCTGGAGGGCTTGGAGCCGAAAGTTAGTATCAGCGATAAGCAGCCATTCAATCGCATGTTGGTGCGGCTGAAGAAGGAAATCATCTCCTTCGGGATGGAGAGCATCCGGCCGGCAAACTACACTTCGCCCAAGATTTCTGCTGCCGAGTTAAAGCGCTGGCTCGACGAAGGCCACCCGGTGACGTTACTCGACACGCGCAATGACTACGAGGTGAAGCTCGGCACCTTCAAGGGTGCCATCATTCCGAACATCAACACCTTCCGTGAGTTTCCGGCGGCGGTTAGAAAATTGCCGGATGCGCTCAAGGATCAGCCAGTCGTGATGTTTTGCACCGGCGGCATCCGTTGTGAAAAGGCAGGGCCCTTCATGGAGAATGAGGGGTTTTCTAATATCTATCAACTCGATGGCGGCATTCTCAAATACTTCGAGGAATGTGGTGGCGAGCATTACGAGGGCGAGTGTTTTGTCTTCGATCAGCGAGTGGGCGTGGATCCTGGACTGCGCGAGTCCGGCTATGCGGTTTGTTTCGCCTGTCAGGCACCGCTTGATGCCGCCGATCAGGAAGACCCGCGGCATGTCGAGGGCGTAAGTTGTCCCCATTGTTTTGTAAGTGCCCCGGAGCGGATGGCCGAGCGGATTGCCCGGCTTCACGAGAGGATCGCCGAGCTATCAAATCCATTGCCTGGCTCAGTGCTGCTGGGAAATCGCCGGCCAGTGAACATCCCCGCCGCGCAGGATGGGCGAACCTTGTTGGAAGTCCTCGTCGATCTTTTCCCACAGATTTCTCCAAGTGAGTGGGAGACTCGCAGCGATGCCGGACGCTTCGTAAACTACGGCGGGACGGTGCGTGGAAAAGAGCACATCGTCCGCGGTGGTGAACGGGTGATTCAGGTTTTTCCTCCAGATGTCGAGCCGCCGGTATCGGCGGAAATTCGGGTTCTGCATGAGGATGAGGCGATTCTCGTGATTCACAAACCCGCGCCGCTGCCGATGCATGCGAGCGGTCGCTTCCACCGCAATACGCTCCAGCATATTTTGAATTTGGTGTATGCACCCAAGTATCCGCGTCCAGTGCACCGGCTGGATGCAAATACGACAGGACTCGTCGTGTTCGCCCGCACGCGGCATTTTTGCAGGCTACTGCAGCGTCAGTTTATCGAAGGGGCCGTCGACAAACGTTACCTCGTGAGAGTGATCGGGCATCCGCCGGAGAATCTGTTTTTCTCAGAGGCTCCGATTTCCGCTGAGCCAGATGTGATGGGCACGCGAGTGATCGATGAACTCGCAGGTTTACCCTCGCGCACCGACTTTCAAGTCATCGAGCGCTGTGAGGATGGGACTTCTCTGTTAGAGGCGAAACTTGGCACCGGTAGAACCAACCAGATCCGGGTGCATCTTTGGCAGTTGGGATACCCCGTCGCCGGAGATCCTGCGTATCTCCCTGGTCAGCAAATAGGCGATACTCAAACGCTCGATCCCGCTGCTCCGCCGCTCCAACTTCATGCTTGGAAGCTCTCGTTCCAGCATCCTTTGAGTGGTGAGATGATCCATTTTGAAACTGCTCGACCTGACTGGGCATCTTAATCAATTTTCGCGAGTCATTCATGATCCACAATCTATCACTAGTCACTAACCAGCCCGGCCTCCGAGATTGGCTAGTCGCGGGGAAATGGAAACAACACTTTAATCGGGATTCATTGACCCGGAGCGTCATTTACACCTCGGCACTTTACATTCGGAACATCAGCGTAAGGAGTGACGTCATGTCCGGCGGAGTCGTCTTGAATGCATTTGTGCAGGGTAATGCTCCGAAGCCCTATCAGACAGATATCCTATTCCAGCGGATGAATGGTGTCTGGTTTGTAGATCCTGATTGCTCGTGTTCTGTAGGTTTTTATTGCAAACACGGAGCAGCGCTCATCGCTTACATTGTTTCAAAGTTAGGGGAAGTCGGGAAAATAACCGCGCCTCAATTCGATCCTGTGCTAGGCTCCTGGCTTCGGGAAATCGAGGCGGCAGCGCAAAAAATTCCGGTGACTAAACTAGCACCTGAGACTAAGCCTGAGAACCGCTTTCTCGCGTATTGCATCGAGCCTCCACTCCAGCGGGGGGCAAAAGAAGTGAACTTCGTTCTTCGCGTGGGGACTCGTCAGAAAAATGGCTCTGTCAAGATCTCTGACTCACGCTCGCAAGCGGACCTCTCGAATCCACCGAAATACATGGTGAAGGAAGATTTTGCCGTCGCCTCACTCTATCATCAGCGACGGGGTAGGCGTTACTCCCTCGATGATCTACCCATCGAGGGCGCTGATTGGGACTCGCTACTCGAATCTGCCCATGCCACCGGGCGACTCTATTGGGGGGACCATGCCGAGGAGCGTGGATTCTTAAAGAACTATCTTCCGATCACATTAGGGCCACCCCAGACGGTGAATGCTGTTTGGAAGGTCTTGCCAAGTGGAAGCGCCCAGCCGGAACTGCAGTGCGAAAACCCTGGAGTCATTGTGATACCCACTCTGCCAGCTCGTTATCTGGATCCTGCTACCGGCATGATGGGCCTAGCAGTAAGTGATCTTCCCGCAGCCATTCTGAGTGCTTGGCAAAACGGGCCTGCGGTTTCTGCTAACAATTTGGCCGTGATCGCCGAGCGGTTTTCCGCTATTTCCACCACCGCTCTGCCACTCCCGGTGAAGGTGGAAACCGAGAAACGAGAAATTTCACCACCACTTCCTCATCTGCGTGTCTTTTCCCGTGTCGTCGGAAAGAGCTGGAGTCAGCAATGCTTCATCGTCGGGCAGTTATCGTTCCGCTACCAAGACAGCCGTTTACTGATACCCCTTACCAAGGGGCATCCTCAGAGTCATGCTGAAATTCACGGTGGTAAGCGAATCATCTGGCCACGGGATTTTCACGCAGAGCAAATACTCACCGGAAATCTAGAGGATGCGGGATTCGTCTTCCTCTCAGAAATCATATCTCCGCAATTGCTCGATACTGCGGCACTGCACTCCGTGGTGGTGGAACATCCCATTCCCTCAGAGCAACTCGTCTGGGTAGAGCGCTTGGCGAGTCATGAGATGCAAGCTCTTCGAGACTCGGGTTGGACGATCGATGTGGATGCCAAGGCAGGTCTAACTGCTCATGACGCCTCCGATTTCTTTCCCGTCATCGAGTCCGACACGGACCATGGGATCGATTGGTTTCGCTTCGACATCACCTTCGAACTCCATGGCAAGCAAGTCAGTCTAATCCCCATCATCGCCCAAGCGATCCGCATGGATCTCCCCTCGGCGGATGCCCAGAATCTGCCTGATTTTTTCACGATACCTTGTGAAAATCCCGAAGATGGATTTATTCGATTTCCTGCGAGGCGTCTCATCGAAATCGTCGATCAAGTCCGCCATTTGTTCCATGGAAATCACGGCAACGGTCCCATCCGGATCGACCGGATCGCGGCGGCTGGCGTAGCGGATAGCCTCGTCATCGATTCCTCTGAGACGACCCGCGCCCTTGCCAAGCTAGGCCACAGTCTCAGGAATATCACAGCTCTTCCGCCTGCGGAGTTGCCCACAACGGTCCTCGCCGAACTACGGCCCTATCAACTAGAAGGATTCCGCTGGCTCCAGTTTCTTGCCGTGCATGGCCTGCATGGCATCCTCGCTGACGATATGGGACTTGGGAAAACAGTCCAGACTCTCGCCCACCTCACCGCTGAGTGCGCGAAGTCTCCCGGCTTGCCCTCACTGGTCATCGCACCCACCTCGGTGGTGCCTAACTGGACATCCGAAGCAGAGAAATTCACCCCTCACCTCAAGGTTCTCACGCTCCAAGGGAAGGATCGCGCCACCGAGTTTAGCGGTATCGCCACGGCGGATATCGTCTTCACCTCGTATCCGTTGCTTACCCGGGATTTTGAGAAACTCCTCGCCCAACAGTGGCATGTCATCGTGCTCGACGAGGCGCAATACATCAAAAATCCCAAAGCTCTCAGCGCGCAGAACGCTTGCAAGCTCAGGGCCGCGCATCGCATCTGCCTCTCCGGCACACCGATGGAGAACCACCTCGGTGAACTTTGGAGCCTCATGCGTTTCCTCATGCCTGGATTTCTATCCGACGAGAAATCCTTCAATACCCAGATCCGCCGCCCCATCGAGCGGGAGCGCTCCGGCGATGCACAACTTGCTCTGAACCGCCGCGTCTCGCCGCTCATCCTGCGCCGCACCAAGAATCAAGTAGCAACCGAGTTGCCCGAAAAAACCGAGATCATCCACGGCGTCGAGTTAACCAAAAAACAAAGCGATCTCTACGAATCCGTGCGTGCGGCGATGGACAAGCGCGTCCGCGACGCCATCTCCGCCAAGGGGCTTGCCCAGTCGCACATCATCGTGCTCGACGCCCTGCTTAAGCTCCGCCAAATCTGCTGCCACCCACAGCTTCTCAAGACACCTGCCGCGCAAAAAATCGAGGAGTCCGCCAAGCTCGAATACCTTACCGGTGAACTCCTCCCCACGCTCCTCGAAGAAGGGCGGCGTATCCTGTTGTTTTCCAGCTTCACATCCATGCTCGCTCTAATCGAAGCGCATTTGATCAAGGAGAACATCACCTATCTCAAGCTCACCGGTCAGACCCAAGACCGCGCCAGTTTGGTGAAAAAATTTCAAGAAGGACACGCTCCGATATTCCTCATCTCCCTCAAGGCCGGTGGTACAGGCCTCAATCTCACTGCCGCCGACACGATCATCCACAACGACCCCAGGTGGAATCCCGCTGCTGAGAATCAAGCCACCGACCGTGCCCACCGCATTGGTCAGACTAAGCCAGTCTTCGTTCATAAACTCGTCTGCCGCGGCACCATCGAGGATCGCATCCTTGATTTACAAAAGCACAAATCCGCCCTCGTCGAGGCTCTTCTATCCGATGAGACCAGCAAACTCAGGATCGATGCGGAAACACTTTCGCACCTGCTCTCGCCACTGGATTAAAGAAGGGCCTTGCTGATTTTGGATCATGGCGGTGATGTGACATGTCATCCATGAGAACTACCGGGAAAAGTGGAATAAGTTTGCGATTTTCCGGCTCCTTCACCGAGGGGGATCCCACCATCACTCGTGGCATGAATCCGGGATCCTCTGGAACTTCGAACAAGAGTCGAAGCAGGAGTAATTGGATTACGGATGAAATAAATTTCGCAGTATGGGAGATCTGGTTTATGAATCCATGCACATGCCCTTCCGACTTGAGAGTGATTACCAGCCTGAGGGCGACCAAGCGCAGGCGATTGCGAAACTGACGAAGTCGCTGCAGGCCGGAAATATGCACCAGACCTTGCTCGGAGTGACGGGATCTGGGAAGACGTTCACGATGGCGAACTTGATTCGGAATCACGGCAAACCGACGCTGATCATGATCCACTACAAGACGCTGGCGGCGCAGCTTTACTCGGAGTTCAAGAACTTCTTCCCGCACAATGCGGTGGAATATTTCGTTTCCTACTTCGACTACTATCAGCCGGAGGCTTACATCCCGCGGAGTGACACATACATTGAGAAGGATTCGTCGATCAATGACGAGATCGAGCGGCTGCGATTGAGCACGATGGGCTCCTTGCTGACGCGAAAGGATACGATCGTGGTGGCATCGGTGTCGTGCATCTACGGCTTGGGATCACCAGACGACTATCAGAACATGATGGTGCCGGTGTGGGTTGGGCAGAAGCTGACGCGGGAGGAGTTTTTGAACTCGCTGGTAGGAATGTTGTTC
>JANPAU010000131.1:0-27498 GCA_031430055.1 Akkermansiaceae bacterium
ACTCACGGTTGTTTCAACTCCTTCAACAACTCATTCCTGAAGTTATCATTCCGATAGATCAGGGAAAATCTCGCCTCCTTGGATTTCCGCAACAAGTCCTCCACCTCGGTGAAAGCCAGTAACAGAAATAAACCCTTCACCGGTTCCCTATGAAACGATTGAGTCCGAGTCACGAATTGATCCTCCACCGCCCTGCGCTGTTGGTTGGTCAGAAGTGCGCCGTGTTCCAAAATGATTTGTTTGCGCAGCGTCTCAAAGCGGGTTTCTATCAGGTCCGCAGAGGCCTCAGGGTCGGCATAGTGGACCGCGAGTTCGTAGAGCTTGCCACTGAGGAAACGGCCTTCGACCGCTCCGGCTTGAGTCTCGGGCAGGAAGCCCTTTTTCGGGGCGATTTTCACAATCCGGATCGCGGGTTGATCGCCGGGCAGGGAGATCGTGACATCCAGTGCGTGGCGAGCGGCCCAGGCGATCAATTTTTCTGGAGAATCTCCCCAGCGCAGACCGAAGGGCGGCTCAATGACCGCTTGGGCCACGGCGCTGCCTGCTGCCACACAGAAAATTCCGGCGCAGCAAAGCAGTCTGAGAAGAAATCCGGCCATGCGCCAAGTTTCAGCCGATCCTGCCCGCTTCGCAAGCCGCGATCGCTGCGGCGGGGCTTTGTTTTGGTGGAAGCCATGATGGGGCTCTCGCTGCTCACCTTGCTGGGTCTCGTGCTTTTGAAGCTCTCTCTCAATATTCTTACTCCGCGCCAATGGATTCTCCAGCAGTCGGTGACGGATGCTTATATGTCCTACGAACGTGCGTATGCGGAGCGTATCCCTTTCGAGAGCCTGGTGGCAGCAGACTCTCCCTGGCCTGCCTCGACCGCCTCCTCCATCACCTCGAAGAACCTAACCGTGGAAGTCGGTCGCCTCCCACGGGTGCTTCCGAATTATCCCGCTGGCGTCCCGATCATGGGAATCGTCACGCGCACTCGTTTTCCCGATCCCGGAAATTACCCGATCGACGGCGGCAGCGGCACTGCGGAAAGCAACCCAGCTGCCATGAAGGTATGGAAGGTGCAAAGCGTGCTCACCTACACTGTGGGTAGTAAGACGTATGCGAAATCCCGAACCGTTCTCCGGACCCAATGAAATCTACCGCCCATCGTATCCGCCGAGGCTTTACCCTGATTGAGTTATCCATCGCCATGATGCTGGGGATGACCACGGCCACGATGGTCCTCGCCTTATTCAATCAGCAACTGACCTTCCTGAAAATTTTCAAAACGCAAAGTTTTTTGACTGAGGAAGCTCCCATCATCAGCATGTACGTCAGCCGCTTGATTGGAAAAGCTGACCGTTTCCGGCTCCATGATACGGTCGCAGACGCGCTGTCAGGAACCAATCCTCGTTTGACAGATTCTCCGGTAGCGGTGCTCAACTTCCGCCAAGCGGATGGGACCATGCGGGCAACCATTTTGTCGTTTGAAAACCGCGGCACCGGTAATGCGCTTTACTATTACGTCGTGCCGACAACCGGAGTGCTGGGCGCCCCGCAATGGGCGGTCACTAAATCTCCATCCAACGTGGTCTTCTCGATGGTTGAGGGAATCCTGCGGATGACTCTCACTGGACCTCGTAGCGAACAAATCATTTACTCTGGAACCATGCAACAATGAAAACTTCACCATCACGGCGCGCGAAAGCCGGTTACATCTCCACCTTGTTAGTGCTCTCCACGGGTTCCATTCTCTCGATCCTCACGCTCTACGCCTATCGGGCTGCGATTGCGGCTCAAGCGGTGCAGGCCCAGGTCCAAATGCGGGTGGACTACAGTGAAAAAGAAGAGGCAATCTTACGCTCGATCGTCGCCATCGCGCCGAACCGGGCGATCCGGGCGATGCAGTCAGGCTCGAATGTCACGGCCGTGAGCAATCCTCTGCGCTGGCAGGACATCTTTACGGAGTCCTTGGTGCTGGCCAATGCGAGAACCGCGATTTCCGGCCAATTGATTACCTCGATGGGCTATCTCAACCTAAGAACCGCCAATGCAGGGGACTCTGCCTTGAATGTGCCTTCCCGGATTTTTGCGGCGATTGCTCCCGAGACAGGCTACGTGTCGGCCGGAATCAATCGCAGTCTGGGAACAGGCTATCCCGTGCCTTTGACCACCAACGATGCCACGGTCGCGGCTCGCGACTTGACCTATCCAATCATCTCGAACGCCAAGCAGTATGGAGCCCTCGCGCAGGCCGGGGTCGATCTTCCGGTGGCGACTTATCCGAACTTCAACCTCATGAATTACCCGAACATTAATTTCGGCTACGCCAAGCCGGGTGATAAGTTCGTGGCCAAACGCAACTGGTGGGCCTTCTCGGTGGATGTGGCCGACCATGATGACGACAAGACCTATCTGGCACGCGTGAAGCGGAATTTCGTGCTGTCGATCTATGAAATCCCCTCGCAGTTAGCGATCTCCGCCTCATCGTTCATGTCCTTGGGGCAGTTCGCCGGGGGCACCGCTTGGCAGAATGTCACGATCAGTGGCGGAATTTTCGCGGGTAAAGCCGAGGTGTTAGGCAATACGGCGATCAACGCACTGGCAAGCCGCCGGAGCATGAGCTTGTCCTCCGGCACCACCATCGGCGGGCAGAGTTTTGTCAACAGCCCATTCACGCCGGGTGTGCGCGAAGCCTATCAGGTTACCTCGGGAGCTTTCTTCCCAGTCTCACAATCCTCCGAAAGCGGTCGCTCGGCCTTCATTCCGATCAACCGAGGTGCGGCTTACTTTGATCGTTTTGATCCAGTCGAAAACGCCACAGAGTCGAACTCTCTGTCTCCCACGAGTTGGAACAGCTACTCGATAGGAGCCAATCAATGCGCGATGCGCCTGGATGTGACGGGTGTGGAAAGTGCGACCAACAACACGCCTACTTCGCTACGATTCAGTTACCTGCTCGCCAACGGCAACCGGGCAACAAGAGAAATGCCGCTCAAGTCAGGCATTCTTGCGCCGCTAACTCCTGACTATGTGTTCCGGGCATATGAAGAACATACTGCTTCGGGGAGAACCGGGAAATTCGACTTTGGAAGTCAGATTGTCGATGTCGCATACGGCTATGGGAGCAAGTTCTACTTCAAGAGAGCGCAAACCGGAGTAGTAACATTTAATAATTCAAACTTTGGAGACCCATGGGTGAGCCAGTCTAAAGAAGGGTATTCCTGTCCAAGCGCGCCATTCGAAATCAAGAATCTAGCCAGCGGCCAAAAATGCGTCGCTATTTACCCTGAGCGCTTTCCAGCATTTCTCGCGATGATCGGCGCCGCTCTTCCCGGTCCCGCCCCAGGCGTGGCTCCAATCGTCGGGTATCCTTATAATAATTCCCTAGTAATCAACGTGGACTACTCGACCACCGGTTTGAATAACGCGGTGACTTACAAACCACGGATTCCCTGCACGGTTAGTGACTACGGGGTAGCTCTTAAAGAGTGTGCAAACTTAGCGTCATTCACTAAGGGTTTCTCGCTTGTGACCAATTTACGGCTTTATATTGGTGACGACTTTAACACGACGATAGGCACTCCGCCACCAGGTTACACCCCTGCGGGGACCTACTATCCGCCGTGCTCACTCTTCGCCCCAGAGAAACGTTACGGAGTGGATGTCGATCCTTTCTCCGTCGTGCTCGGTGGCCAGATCGGCTCACTTGCAAGTGAGTCGGCAGCGACGGCCATCCGTCCGCTGGATTCGAAAAACATGAGTGGAACAGCAATGACAGCGGCAAATATCACGGTTAATCTCAGGCCGATTACTCACCCTGCCGATCTTCCTCCGATCACCATGATGAACTGGCTGGTTATACTTGAGGAGCGGCGTAAAGAGTTCGTCGGCTACTGAATTGTCTTACTCTTCCATGTAGAGAATCCGCCCGCAATCCTCGCACTGCGCGATTTCCTTGGCCGTCTGGACTTTCATGATGGTCGAGGCGATGAGCTTCATGTGGCAACCTTCACATTTCCCATCACGCAGCGGGGCGATCGCGAGTCCGGCCTTGGTCTTCATTAAGCGGTTGTAGAGTGGGATCACACTCTCGGGCACATTGATTACAAGTTTTTCACGTTCCGCGATGACTTCGACACGGTTCGCCTCCATCCGGGCGTGGCGTTCTAGGATCGACGCGAGATCTTCCTCCACCAGCTTGCGAGTGATGGCCCGCGAAGCTTCGGCCTTTTTGTGCGCGCTCCGGAAGCCATCCACTTCCTCCATCGCTTCTAACTCCTTGGTCTCGAAATCATCCAAATCCTTCTCATAGCGAGTGATTTCATGCCCGAGTGCGACAAATTCCTCGTTTTTCCGAGTCTCGAACTGCTGCAATTTCAAGCGCTTGATCGTCGTCCGGCGGGTCTCCGCATCGAGTTCGATTTTTTTCACCCGCAGCTCGCAATCGAGCAAAGCTTGGTGGGCTTTCGTGACGGCGGCCTCGTCGCTGGCGAGTTTTGCTTTTGCCCGGGCCTCGTCTTGAGGGAGCTTTTCCAGATCCTTCGCCAGTCCCAGAAGGCGACGATCTCGATTTTGAAGAATCAATAAGGCGCGAACTTCATCTTGCATGGGCGCTGGATAAACGCCCCAGCCTACCTTCGCAAGGATTGCTTGCGGTGAAGTCCACTTCAGCAGCGCCGAATTCTTTTAAAATCAGAGAATTCATCCACGGCCGTCTCTCCGCTAAACCTCCGGACTTCGCGACACGGGTCAGTCTGGGTATTTTTTGATTCCAGCATCTGCGGCATAAATCCCCACCGCCAGCCAGATCATGCCAAATGACAGCAGGCGCGTTCCCGTCATCGGCTCGTCGTAGAGTTTCCAGCCGATGAAAAGCTGAATCGTCGGCCCGAGGAATTGCAGGATTCCGAGAGTCGTCAGTCGAAGAGTTCGCGTCGCATGGCCAAAAAACAGCAGCGGCAGCGCCGTCGCGAACCCCGCCCCCATGACGAGCGCCGCGTGAGCCCATGTCCCGCCGAATGCCACGGCTGCGCTGGAATTACTGAACACTAACCAAGCCAGCGCGAACGGAGCGAGAAGGCTTGTTTCCGCCGCAAGTCCTACCAGCGATCCGAGTGGAGCCTGTTTCCTCACTACGGCATATAGGGAAAACGTAAACGCCAAGGTCAGTGCCACCCACGGGAAATGCCCCACTGCCGGCACTTGCACGGCAACTCCGCAAAGGGCCAGCGCGATGGCGGCGAGTTGCCAGCGGCTGTTCTTGTCGCCGAAGTATAATGCGCCGAAGAGCATATTGAAAAACGGATTCAGGTAGTATCCGAGCGCGGCCTCGAGGATCCGGCCATTCAGCGTGGCCCAGACGTAGAGCAGCCAGTTCGAGGCGAGCAGGCAGCCCGAGAGCAGATGCCAACCCAGCACCCGCCGAGACCGCAGACCTTCCCCTAAAAGCCGCCCCTCACCCCGCCACCACAAAATACTGAGCACGAGAAACAGGGACCAAATCGTCCGTTGCGCGACGATCGACGGCGGCGGCAGGAAATCGAGGAGCTTCCAGAAAATTGGCAAAATTCCCCACAGGAAAAATGCAGCCAGCGCTGCCAGCACGCCTGAGCGGGATCGGTCCACGCGCGGAAGTTGCGCCATCTGCTTCCCGCCACGAAGCGAAAAGTGAAACAGGCATTCCAACCTGTTCTTCTCTACCCCCAAAGATGCGGATTGAAAACCTCCCCTCTCCAAATCACCCTCCTCTCATGCCCGCCAATCGACTCTCCATCCCCCAATACGCCATGGCCCTCGCCCACGTCGCCAGCCTGCGCTCGGAGGATCCCTATCGGAAAGTCGGAGCTGCCGCCCTCGACTTCGACAACCGCGTCATCGGCACCGCTTACAATGGCCTCGCTCCTGGCTACAATCCGCCGCCGGGGTTCTGGGATGACCGCGAAGCGCGTCAGAAATTCATGCTCCATGCGGAGGTAAACCTGTGCAGTCTCTTCCGCCGCGGTGAGGCGAAGATCGTGGCCACCACCACCATGCCGTGCACCGCCTGCATGCAGACGCTCTGCGCTTACGGCATTAAGGAAATCTACTATCGTGAAATCTACCAGGTTTCAGACGCGCCGGAAATCGCGACCCTCTACAACGTAAAACTCGAACAAGTGAGCGAGTTCCCAGGAGTTTTCAATCATCCTGAAGCAGATCTCCCGGCGCATTGACGAGTTGATCCGGGCCGGCGGCGAGGAGCCGCTCGCGGTCATGAAATCCCCAAGTCACCGCGATGGATTTCATCCCGGCGTTGTGCGCGGTCTCGATGTCCATGGTGGAATCGCCGATGATTGTGCAGTTTTCAGGACTCAGCCCGAGGGTTTTTGAAATTTCTAACGCTCCGGCTGGATCGGGCTTGTGCGGAACTCCCCCGCGCTGACCCAGGACCACCGCGAAGTGGATGCTTGGAAAAATCTGCGCGACCATCACGGTGGTGAACGGGTGCGGTTTGTTCGACAGCACGGCGAGCGGACAGCCGCGAGATTGTAGGGTTTCCAACAGATCGAGGATCCCTTCGTAAGCGAAAGTGCCGGTGGGCCAAGTAAGGTCATAATCAGACTTGAATGCCTGCTCCACGGTATCTAGCAGACACTCCGTCGATCCCGCAGGCACCGCTCGCTGGATCAACACGCGGGCTCCATTTCCGATGAATCCTCTGACGGCGGGAAGCGGGTGGGTGGGCAAGCGGGAGGCGGCCAGCGCCCGATTCAACGATCCGGCGATGCCAGCGAGTGAGTCCACCAAGGTGCCGTCGAGATCAAGTATCAAACCATGTTTCACCCGGCGAAGCTGGGGCGAAGCAGCACGATGGGGAAGCGCTTAAAATCCAATCAGACTGACTAACTCGCGGTCACTGAAATCTTCGAGATGATCGACGGCGGCAAGAAGCGTCTCTGTTTCCGCGATGTCTTCGATGGCGAAGGCTTGGGGAGAATTCAACATCGCCATCGGCGAAATCGAATCGGACGTCGGCCCTACCCAGGAAATCACGGCAAACGCCAATGCTGCCGTGGCACCCGCGAGTCCGGCCAACGAGGCTGGGGAGAACAAGCGACTCCACCAAGGTTTCAACTCCCCGATGAGGCGTGCGGCGCGGACGGTGTCGTCGACAAATCGTGCGTCCGCCGTTTTCATGGGAGATTGCTCTAGCAGTTTCCAAACGGCGTCAGATTCCCAAGAGTCATCGGGAGGCGTGGATGGATTTTGCATGGTGTGAGAAAGTTTTACGTCCAAAGAAACTCGTTGCCGATTGGAAAGTTGCGTGTTTTCTGGAAAAGTTGGTGAGGGCATCTTCACACGCCGCGCTTATCGCCCCAGAGCCGGATGTGGAGGCGGTCGCAGAAGCGGAAACCTTGATCGCGGCAGATCTCAGCCAGCCACGGGCCGTGAAGATCCAATTCCTCGGCGGTCCGCCCTTCTGGCATCAGGAGCACTCGCTGCGGTAGGATGGCATGGGTGCGGATGAGTTCTTGGATTTCCTGAAGATCCGCAGGTGCAGCGACCACGAACTTGAACCATGCTTTCGGCGATTGGGCGAAAAATCTTAGGGCTGCCGCATTGAGCCGGAGAGCCGCGGGCATGGCTGCGTTCGAGAGCTTGGGAGAGACGTTGAATTGATCGACCGCCGTGTAAAAGACGGATGCGGGGATGCGGGTGCCGTTAGTTTCCACCTCGAAAACGTGACCCGCTTGGACGGCGCGGATCTGCTGGATCATTTCGGAAAAAGCGTCTTCCTGCAGCAGCGGCTCGCCACCCGTGATCACGGTGCGGCGACAAGGGAAGGCCAGAATGCGCTCGGCGGCCTCGCTGGGAGCGATTTCACAAGTCACCTCCGCCTTGAGATGCTTCGTGTAGCCCGGGACTGAGTCCTTCTCGTGAGGCCAGGGCGTGCCTTGGAAATTCCAAGTATGATCCGTGTCGCACCAGACGCAGTGAAGATTGCAACGGGATGCCCGGATGAAAACGGCAGGCGCACCCACGCTCACGCCTTCACCTTGGATCGTGTGGAAGATTTCCGGGCCATCGCCGAGTTTCGCAAGTTTCATGGACACCCGAGAGGAAACACGGATCAGCCGGGATGGACATTGATTTTTTCATCAGGTCGTCTATCCCATGCCGCATGAGCATTATTACGGGCAGGGGAGATTCCGGAGAAACGGATTTATTGTTCAATAAACGCATCGCGAAGACCTCGCTGCGTATCGAGGCCCTGGGAAATGTCGATGAACTCAATGCCGCGCTGGGACTCGCCCGTGCCGCCGCCAGCGATGCCGGATGGATCGCGCTGATCGATCAATTGCAGGAAAAACTCATCGGCCTGATGGGGCAGCTCGCTTATCTCCCTGAGGACGAGGCGAAATATGTGGAGAAAAAGTATGCCGCGATCACCCAGGCCGACCTCGATTGGGTGACGGCAAAAGCCCACGGTTACGAAGCCCAAGGCGTCCGATTCACCGGTTGGGCGAGACCGGGAGCTGAGGGCTCGCTGGCCCGCGCTGGCATCGACTACTCGCGTGCCGTAGCCCGCCGCGCGGAGCGAAGCGTGCTGGCCCTGCACGAATCGGGCGAACCCGTCCCGGAAGTCGTCCGCTTGTTTTTCAACCGGATTTCCGACCTCTTCTGGATCCTTGCCCGAGTGAAGAGTGAGTGAATCCGCCGATTGATTTTCCAAAGATTTCAAAAAGGGATTGCCAAGTCCGGATCGAGTTCCTAGCGTCCCGCCCTCCGAGGGCAGGTGTCAGAGTGGTCGAATGAGCACGCTTGGAAAGCGTGTGTGGCAGCAATGTCACCGAGGGTTCGAATCCCTCCCTGTCCGCCATCAGGTTGAGTTGCAGCATCTCTTGGGTGCGGTGAGGATTGATTTCGGTGTCAGGCTGTCATCGAGAGTTAGTGCTTCTTCCCAAACTTTGGCGGGCTTTCGATACCAAAGCAGGTTGCGGGTGTTTTCGGGCACGATACGACTGGAGAGAAAACGGCGAAGGGATTTCATAGTCGGAGTGAACACAGCACCCCCGCAACCTAGACGAGCGGATTTTTTGGAGAGTCCCTGACCTAACCTGAGAACTCAGTATTTGACCTCAATCCAGCGTGCTCGACCCATTGGCTCTTTTGAGGTCGACACTGAGTTCTGAGCCTGTTAACCCATTCTTGAAAATCATGATCAAACCAAAACTGCTCAATCAATTTCACGTCAAGCCCGGCTCGAAAGTGGAGCTCAAGGACTACGTCACCGACTGGACCGAGACCGACGAGGCGAAAGAACTCGGCAAGGACTTCATCAAGGAGCGCGCTGCGGAAATCCTCGAGGAGACCCGCAAGCAACTCTCTGACGCGCAGGAACTGCTCTATGCCAGCGACACCCATTCCGTTCTGCTAGTTTTCCAGGCGATGGATGCCGCCGGCAAGGACGGCACCATCCGCCATGTCATGTCCGGCGTGAATCCCCAAGGCTGCCAAGTCTATAGTTTTAAAAAACCCTCTGCCGAGGAACTCGACCACAATTTTCTCTGGCGCTACATGAAGTCGCTGCCCGAGCGCGGCCGCATCGGCATCTTCAATCGCTCCTATTACGAGGACGTGCTCGTGGTCAAAGTCCACCCCGAATGGCTCGGTCCAGGAGCACCCGCGAAGGTCAACAAGGAGTTCTGGGAGAAACGTTATGAAGACATCAACAACTTCGAAAAACACCTTTCCCGTAATGGCACACTCGTCCTCAAGTTTTTCCTGCACGTCTCGAAGGAGGCCCAGCGCAAACGCTTTCTCGAACGTCTAACCAAGACGGAAAAGCACTGGAAATTCTCCGATGCGGACCTCGCAGAACGCGAACACTGGGATGAATACCAGGCAGCCTTCGAGGACGCTATTTCTGCCACCAGCACCAAGCGCGCGCCGTGGTATGTCATCCCTGCCGATCGAAAATACGTCGCCCGTGCCCTCGTCGCCGACATCGTGACCGTGGCGATTCAGGATCTGGGGCTGAAGTATCCGAAAGTTTCTGAGGAAAAATGGGTCACGCTCGCCGCCGCCCGGGCGAAACTGGAGAGAGAAGAATGATTTCACCATTTCAACTGGGAGGCGGGGAGGCGAACTTGGTTGCGGTGTGAGCTGACGATTTTTCCGTCAGATAGATGAAGCACTCGGTCGGCCATTTCTGCCATGACGGCGTTGTGGGTGATGATGACGGTGAGTGTGCCAAGCTCGCGGTTGATGCGCTCCACCGCTTCAAGCACTGCGATGCCAGTGGTGACGTCGAGTGCGCCGGTGGGTTCGTCGCAAAGCAGGACTTCCGGGCGCTTCGCGATGGCGCGGGCGATGGCCACGCGTTGTTGCTCGCCGCCGGAGAGTTGGGAGGGAAAATGGTCCATGCGGGCGCTGAGGCCGACCATTTCAAGCGCTTCTTCCGGCGTCATGGGATCGCGGGAAATGCCGGTGATGAGGGCGACATTTTCGCGAGCCGTGAGGCTGGGAATGAGGTTGTAAAATTGGAAGACGAAGCCGACGCAGTTTCGCCGGAAGAGGGTGAGCGTGTTTTCATCCGAACCATCGAGCGGCCAGCCTTTGTAAATGAGATTTCCCGAAGTCGGCACATCGAGGCCGCCGAGGATGTTGAGCAGGGTGGATTTCCCGCTACCAGACGCGCCGAGCAAGCAGACGAGTTCGCCCGCATTCAGCTCGATGTCCACGCCATGCAGCGCCACCACGTCCAGCTCGCCGGTATGATAGACCTTACGCACTCCACGGGCTTCGAAGACGACTCCTGTGGAAATCTGAGGAGGTGGGGAAGTGGCGTTCATGAAACTGCGGGATAGTAGCTGATGATAGAGCAAGCACAACTCCCGGCGTGATCACTCCGGGCTGAGACCTTCAAAAACAAATTTCTGATTTAAATCAGTGCCATAAGCCACGCCGCCCGTCTACGCTTGCGACATGCCGTTTAGCAAATTTGGACTTGATGTCGCTCTTCTCCGCGCGATTCAAAAATCAGGATACGTCCGCCCGACTCCGGTGCAGGCGGCGGCGATTCCCAAGGTGATGTCGGGGAATGATGTGATCGCCATCGCCCAGACCGGCACCGGCAAGACGGCGGCATTTGTGCTACCGATGCTGCATCGCCTCGTGGAAGCGAGCGGCGAGCGCGAGATCCGAGCGCTCATCCTCGCCCCCACTCGGGAACTCGCCGTGCAGATCATGGAGAACATCCGCAACTACGGTCAAAGCCTGCCGATCCGCGTGGCTGCCATTTATGGCGGAGTCGAGGAGGAGGCTCAGATCAAGGCCTTGCGAAAGGGCGTGCACATCGTCGTCGCCACCCCTGGACGTTTGATCGATCTCCTCGGGCGGCAGAAGCTCGACTTCCGAATGCTCGAAATGTTAGTCCTCGATGAGGCAGACCGGATGCTGCACATGGGATTTCTGCCAGACATTGAGAAAATCATCGGCCACTTGCCGAAGCGGCGGCAGACTCTGATGTTTTCCGCCACTCTTTCCAAGGAGGTCGAGTCGCTGGCGCGGCGGTTTCTCTATCAACCGAAGATGGTCCAGATCGGAAAACGCTCCAATCCGGCAGATACCGTGGAGCAATGCGTCTATGAAGTGAACGCACATTTAAAGAACGCACTCCTGCTCGAACTTCTCCGACAGCCCAAGTTCACCCGAGTGCTCGTCTTCGTCCGGATGAAGGACGGCGCGAACCTCCTCACGAATTTCCTTAAACTCGCCGGCATCAAAGTTGCCCGCCTGCACTCCAGTCGTTCGCAAGAACAACGACTGCAAGCACTGCAAGATTTCAAAGACGGAAAAGTTCAAGTACTCGTGGCCACCGACATCGTCGCGCGTGGCATCGACATCGAGGGTGTGACCCAAGTCGTGAACTTTGATTTCCCGGTCAATCCCGAGGACTACGTCCATCGCATCGGGCGCACCGGGCGGGCGGAGGCACCGGGCGAGGCGATCAGCTTCGTGCCTAAGCAAGATCTTAATCTGCTAGGCATTCTCGAATTTTCGATCGGCGAGCGACTTGAGCGTAAGCGATTGAGAGGCTTCGACTATCACGCGGCGGTTCCTGCTCCGGCTCCTGGTGAGAAATCCCCCCGCCAAGACTGGCGGAAACGCACCCGGGAAATGGATGCAAAAAAGATCGCAAAACCTCCAGCACGCACTCCGAAAAAGCCCACTGATAAGCGCGGGAAGAAGTGAATCTAGCGTCAGGGCTATTTTCAATAACCCTGCACGTTGATCCCATCACCGCTAAGGATCTTCACGTGTTTTCCCAGCTTTTTTAAATGCAGTGGGTGGTGACGAGTATTCAGAAAAGCATCACTTACTTGCAGAAGCTTTGAGTAAAAAAATCAGGATTTTCGTCCTTCGTCGTATTCGAAGTATTCGAGCATCGTGAGGATTTCATCACGATCAGCGAGGTCGCTTTCCAGCTTACGGCGGGTGAGGATTTCCGTGACGCCGTCCCGCCAACCGACGCTTTTGAGAAATTGGTTCCAGATGTAGATATCACCCTCGCTGAGTTCACGACCGTTTTCGAAACACCAGTGCAGAATCTCATCATCCTTGCCACCTTGCAGCGTGCGGTCTTTGAGTGCGGGATAGTTTACCCGTAAGAAATTGACGCAGCGGGCATCAAACCCAGAACCGAGATTTCCGCAAAAATCCTCCCGGAGATTTCCTGCCGCATTAAGGCGGATTTTATCCAGCATCCGGGCGAAATAGATCATTCCGAAGGTTTCTTGATAGGCGGAGATAGGTGAGGAACTCATAAAACTTCAAGCGAGATAGCCGAGAAGTCTGAGTGATACAAGCCTCATGGCAGATGGCCCGGTGATGCTGCGATGGTTCGAGAAATATCAGCCTCGTCGGGCGGAAGATCCACGTTTAGTTTCCACCATCTCCATGATCAATCTCCTTGAAAGAGCCGTCGCCAAGCGCACCCGCCTCCTCACTCCGGAAACCAATGCCAGCCGCCTCATCGACAGCGTCGGCGACGGCTTACCCGGGTTGATCTTGGAAACTTACGCTGGCCGTAGGCTGGTCTCCACCACCGGCGATCGCCTCGCACCGCAAGTCCGCGAATGGATTCGCGACCAGGGAGTCTCCTGCTATTGGAAACGGCTCGACCAACACCAGAAAGAATCGCCCTCGCACCTCTCCGGTCCGGAAGTCACCGAACCGTTCCTCATCTTGGAAAACGGCGTCGCCTCGGAAATCTCGTTCCAGTCCGGCTACTCGCAAGGCATCTTCCTCGACCAACGCGCCAATCGCGCCGAAGTCCGCCGCCTGATGGCTCCCGGCCTGCGCCTGCTCAACACCTTCGCCTACACCGGCGCCTTCTCCGTCGCCGCCGCGATGGCCGGCGCGGAGACAACGACGCTCGATCTATCACAACCCTACCTCGACTGGGCAAAGCGCAATTTCACGCATAACAACCTCGATCCCGCCGCCCATCACTTCTGCAAGGGCGACACCTTCCACTGGCTCCGCCGCTTCGCGAAACAAGGTCGCAGCTTCGACGGTATCATCCTCGATCCACCGACGTTCTCGCGCGACGAAAGGGGCAAGGTCTTCCGCGTGGAGGAAAATTTCGGCGAACTCGCTGCTCTCGCCAGTGATATTCTAACTCCAGACGGCTGGCTGCTCTGCTCCACGAACTGCCGGAACCTCGGATTAAATGATTTCCAGAAACAACTCCGCAATGCCATCCACCGCCCCATGAGCGCCCGTCACTCGCCGATGCCGGAGGATTTCACGGATGAGCCTTATTTGAAATCTGTGTGGTTGAAATGACCAAGCCTCCCCTCTCCGAGCGCAAGCTCCTGCTGCTTCTCGCGGCGGTGCAATTCACGCAGATCATGGACTTCATGATCATGATGCCACTTGGGCCGCAGTTGATGCGGGAGCTCGGCATCAGCGCGCAGCAATTCGGCGGGCTGATCTCCTCCTTCGCCATCACCGCCGGGGTCGTAGGGCTGGCGGCGGCTCCATTTACCGACCGCTTCGATCGGCGGAAATTGCTGTTGTTCTGTTATGCCGGATTTACTCTCGCCACCCTCGCTTGCGGACTTTCTAACGATGCGGCAACGTTGCTGTGGGCACGCGCCATCTGTGGGGCGTTCGGTGGAGTGAGTGGGGCGACCATCATGGCAATCGTCGCCGATGTCGTCCCGGCCGAGCGGCGGGCGCGCGGGATGGGCATCATCATGACCGCCTTTTCAGCAGCTGCGGCCCTTGGCGTGCCCTTCGGTTTGAAGCTGGCGCAAGTGTGGAAATGGGAAGCGCCATTCCTCGTGGTAGCAGGCATCGCGGCGGTCGTGTGGATCGGCCTCTTCCGCATACTTCCGCCGGTGCGCGGCCACCTCACCGGTGAGAAAATCCGCTCCGGCGAGGATTTCTTGGAGCTATTGAAAAATGGTAACGCATGGGTCGGACTCTCGCTGATGGTAGCAATCGTCTTCGGCCACTTCACGATTATCCCCTACCTTTCGCCCTACCTCGTCGGAAATGTCGGCGTGCCGGAAACCAGCTTGTTTCTCGTTTATCTAACTGGCGGCTTGGTCACCATTTTCACCGGACCCTTCATCGGGAAAATGGCGGATCGCCATGGCCGCTTTTTGATCTACGCCATCCTCGTCGGCGGAGCTTGCGTTGCCATCCGGCTGCTCACCTCCAGCGGCCCTTTGCCACTCTGGCAATCGCTCGTGCTTGCCGGGTTGTTCTTTGCCTTCGCCAGTGGCAGATTCGTCCCCGCGCAAGCGGTGATCTCGATGGCGGTGCCCTCCAAGCGCCGCGGCGCTTACATGAGCCTCGTGGCTTGCTCACGCGATCTGGCTTCCGGACTAACAGCCTTCATCGGCGGCCAAATCGTCGTGCAAGGCACGCAGGGCCAGCTCCTGCACTTCGAGCGTCTCGGCTGGCTAGCCATCGGCGTGAGCCTGCTGAGCCTGTGGATTTTCCGACAAGTGAAATCTGCAGAGCGATGAAACAGATGTAGGAACGATGCTTGGTGCGGACACAACGTATCGGCTTCACTCGACGCTTTCGAAAACTCCGCCACCTAGCAGGCGGCCGCCTTCGTAGAGGGCGCAAATCTGGCCGGGGGCGATGGCGCGTTGGGGGCGTTGAAATTTTAGATAAATTTTCCCGTCGGCGAGGGGCTCTAGCAGCGCGGGTTCAGCCTTGGCGCGGTAGCGGGGTTGGGCATCGACGAGGCGCTTTTGGTCGAAGCGTTCGTTGAGCGCGGTGAGGGTGCCGACGGTGCATTCTTGGCAGTAAAGTCCTGCGGAGTCTGGCTGGTCCCAGCCGACGATGAGTTGATTTTTTACGGGGTTTTTCCCGACGACGACGTAGGCCATGCCGTCGCGCGGTGAGGCGACGCCGTGGCCTTTGCGCTGACCAAGCGTATAGAGGTGGAGACCGCGGTGCTCGCCCATGACCTTGCCGGGTAGATCGACGATTGGCCCCGGTGTGTCGGCGACGTAATGGCGGAGAAAATCGCTCATTTTCACCTGGCCGAGGAAGCAGATTCCTTGGCTGTCTTTTTTTTCTGCTACCGGCAGATTGAAGCGGCGGGCAACTTCGCGGACTTCTGGCTTAAGCATTTCTCCGGTGGGGAAAAGCGCGTGAGCGGCTTGATGCTGGGTCATGAGCGAGAGGAAATAGCTTTGGTCTTTGTTAGGGTCCGCACCGCGGAGGATAGCGGCGGTGCCATCGCTAAGCGTGCGGCGGCGGGCGTAGTGGCCGGTGGCGACGTGCTCGAATCCCTGAGAAAGTGCATAGTCGAGGAAAACGCCGAATTTCATCTCGCGATTGCACCAGACGTCTGGGTTCGGTGTGATGCCGGAGCGGTAGCCTTCGATGAGATACTCGACGATGCGATCACGGTAGGAGTCGATCAAATCGATGACTCGGAACTCGATGCCGAGGGATTTCGCGATGGCGCGGCCGTCTTCGATGTCCTGCTCCCACGGACAGTCGCCGGGAATCCCCTCGTCGTTGATCCAGTTCTTCATGTATCCCGCCGCCACCTCGTGGCCCTGCTCTAGCAGCAGGGCTGCTGCCACTGCGCTATCCACTCCGCCGGAGAGTCCTACCAACACTTTCGCCATGCGCAGAGCTTGCAGCATCTGGGGCACTGCGTCCAATTCATAGATTATCCGCGTGGATGGAATTGCTTGTGGACTGCTTTCAAGCGCTTGCGATCGACGTGGGTGTAAATCTGGGTGGTCGAGATGTCGGCGTGGCCGAGAAGCTCTTGGATCACGCGCAGGTCGGCACCGCCTTCGAGCAGGTGGGTGGCGAAGGAGTGCCGCAGTAAATGTGGATAAACATTTTGGTCGATGCCCGCGAACTTCGCGCGCTCTTTCACGATCTGCCGCACCCGGTCCGGCGAGAGGGCTCCGCCGCGGACGCTGAGGAAAATATGGGTTGAGGTTTTTTTCCCGACTAGGTTAGGGCGCTCGTTTGACAGGTAGTTAGAAATGGCTTCACGAGCTTTGTTGCCCACTCGGACAATCCGCGTTTTGCCGCCTTTTCCGGTGATGCGGAGGAATCCTTCTTCGAAGTCCATCATCTCCAAGCGGGCCTTGCATAACTCGGAGAGTCGCAGGCCGGAGGAGTAGAATAATTCTAGAATCGCCAGATCCCGCCGGCCAAGGGGGAGGGCGGGGTCGATGGATTCGAGCAGTTTCCCCAACTCGGTGGCGTGCAGGGTATCGGGTAGAGTCATGTCCGGGCGCGGCGCGAGAAGCGGCTCGGCCGGGTCCATTTCCAGCTTGCCCTTAATCACTAGCCAACGGAAGAACACCTTGAGATGCACGGTAGTGATCCGCAGTGAAGCGGCATTGAGGCTGTCCTTCTTACGGTCGCTGAGGAAGGCGGCCAGTTCATCGGTGCCGAGATCGTGCAGGGCGGTGGACCGAGATTTCATCCACCCTGCGAGGGCGTCGAGGCTCTGGCGGACTGACAATTGATAGGCTCCGGAAAGCCCGCGCTCGGTGGCGAGGTAGCGGATGAATTGATCGGAGCTGGCTTCCATTTGATCGTTAGATCATGGCTTCGATGAGTTTTTCCAACTTAACAATATCCGCAGAGAAGGCGCGGATGCCGTGGGCGGTCTTCTCGGTGGCCATGGCGTCCTCGTTGAGCAGGAAGCGAAAATCACTCTCGTTGAGGCTGATCTTTGCATGGTCGCTGGCGGCGGCTTCTGCGGCAGTGAGGCGCGGAGTGATCGGCTCGTCTGAGGCTTGCAACTCGGCAAGTAGGCCGGGGCTGATGGTGAGCAGGTCGCATCCGGCAAGCGCAAGGATCTCGCCCTTGTTGCGGAACGAGGCTCCCATGACTTGGGTCTTGTAGCCGAATTTTTTGTAGTAGTTGTAAATCGAGCGCACGGAGATGACGCCGGGATCTTCGTCGCCTTGGAAATCCTTGCCGGTTTCTTTCTTATGCCAGTCGAGAATGCGACCGACGAAGGGCGAGATCAGGCGCACGCCCGCTTCGGCACAGGCGACTGCTTGGGCGAAGGAGAAGAGCAAAGTTAGATTGCAATGAATACCTTCCTTGGCGAGTGCTTCGGCCGCCTTGATGCCTTCCCAAGTGGAGGCAATTTTGATGAGGATGCGTTCGCGCGAATGGCCTTCCGCTTCATACGCGGCGATGAGTTGATGCGCCTTGGCGACGGTGGCGGCGGTGTCAAACGAGAGCCGAGCATCGACCTCGGTGGAGACGCGCCCGGGGACGATTTTGAGGATTTCTAAGCCGAAGAGGATCAAGATGCGGTCGAGGATCGCTTCGGTGAGGGCGGGTCCAGTCGCGCCGGTGGCTTTCCCTTCGGTGACGGCTTGCTCGACGAGGTGGCGATACTCCGGCTTCGCGGCGGCTTGCAGGATGAGCGAAGGATTGGTCGTCGCGTCCTGCGGTTGATAGGTTTTCATCGACTCGAAATCTCCGGTATCGGCGACGACGGTTGTAAACTGCTTCAGTTGGTCGAGTTGATTCATACTCATGATGGAGCTGAATTAGTAGTTCCGCACCAAGTTGGAAAGAGGAAAAGCCCTGCGGTGGCCATTCGGCATGAATCTCACTTCAAGAGGTGATGAATCCTCTTGAAGGTCAGCGCTCCCGTCGTCGCACCTAGCAGATCAGCGAGCCAGTCCATGGGATCATTTCCAAAGCGCCCGGGCGTGAAACTCTGGTGGAACTCGTCGAGAGCTCCGATTAACGCGATGATGATGACCGTGGTGAGAATGAGTTTCGGCCAATTCGGGTGCTCAGGATTGCGCCGGTAAAGGTAGGCGCAGAGCAAGCCGCTGCCGCCGAAAAAGAAGCCGAAATGGGCGATCTTGTCGAAGTGAGCGATCGGCGGATTCAAATTTCCGGGCAGCGAGAAGGCAGATATTCCCCACAGAACGGTGAACCAGAGAATAAATCCCCCGAGCCAAATTTTCGGATTTTTGGGCAGCCAGGACATGCCTATTGCTTACGCATTTCCTCTTCGAGTCGCTCTGCCAACCACTGCTTCATCATCGATTGGTAGTTGAGAAAGCGTCCGCGGGCGATGCGCTTGATGCGGGAAAGCATCCGCGGATCGAAGCGCAAAGTAATGGTGGTGGACTCGCGGGAATCGGCGGTGTGGACGGAGGAGGCCATCAAGCGACCGTCTAATTCGTGATTTTCCCAAAATCGGGCTTCGGCCGCCTCATCGGCAAACTCGGGGATTTCGCTCCAGCGGGTGATGGCGTTCATGGTCAAAAAGTGAGGGTTTCAGCGGAATTCCGCGTATTTGCGATCGTAGAATTTCTGTTCGGTCTCCGACATTTCGCGGGCGGCTACGACTCGGGTGGCCTTGCCATCGGTGCGGAAAGACAAAAACAAATATCGATCTGCGACCGTGCGGCCGAGTGCGTAGTAGCGCGAGGCGCCGTCTGCCCGTTCGTTGTCAGGCAGAAAACGCACCGCGAAGGGGTCTTCGAAAGCTTCTTCAAGTTCCCGGGGTTTGATGTGTCGAAGGTCGAATTGAATGTCGAGGATGTCGAGCTCCATGGCGGGCAGTCTGCGGATGGTTAAGGAAAGTGCAACAAAGAGTTTTCGAGGTGATAGACTGTTCTCCTGATTTCCTGGGAACCCTGCCTCAGCCACGCTGGGTGGCGACTCGATGCCAGTGGTCAGTGCTTGGATTTGGAATCCGTGTTAGGCGCGGTGGTCGTAGAAGGTTCCTTGGGAAGAGCAAGGCTGCCAAGATCTTGCAAGATACAGTCAGCGAACTGTTAGTTAATGCGTTATAAGCTACTGCCCTGACATCGCAAAATGCTTACCCCTCGGACGTTTTGCCAAATGGTTTAACCGAGTGCATTCTCTTTAGGGAGTGGGGATGTTGCAGAGTGAGTGGGTGAGTTTTTCGCGGCGCTCGCGGACGATGCGGACGACGAGAGAGGTCCAGCCGGTCTGGTGGGAAGCTCCGAGTCCCTCGCCGGTCTCGGCGTGGAAATACTCGTGAAATAACAGGAGATCCTGCCAGTGGGTGACGTCGGTGTAGCGCTTGGCATCGCCGAAGCAGGGGCGGTAGCCTTCCTTGTCCGGCAGGAAGAGCGCGATGAGGCGGTCGCAGAGGTCGATGGCGACTTCACGGAGGGTGAAGAGATTACCGGAGCCGGTGGGATACTCGATCTTGAAGGTTTCGCCGTAGAAATAGTCGTAGCGTTCGAGCGCTTCGATGATGAGAAAATTGACGGGAAACCAGATCGGGCCGCGCCAGTTAGAATTGCCGCCGAACATGTCGGTGGTGGCCTCACCGGGGGTGTAGGGGACTTCGTGGCGCTGGCCGGCGTGCTCGAAGATGAAGGGCTTTTCCGCGTGGGCCTTGCTGAGGGAGCGGATGCCGAAGGTGGAGAGGAATTCCTTGGGATCGAGCATGTAAGCGAGGCTCTTGCGGAGGCGGGCTTCGGAGGGGATGGCTAACAGGCAGCGGCCGGGATTCTTGTCACCCTTCACTCGTCGGACGGTGATGTATTTTAAAATGTCGGGGCGGTTGATGAGGAACCAGTCCATGCGCTTTTTGAAACTCGGTAGGGCATCGATGGTTTTTTGCTTGAGCACGGTGACGGCGCACATGGGGAGCAGGCCGACGAGCGAGCGGATGCGCAAGGGGATGGGTTCCTTGTGGTTGATGATGAGTTGGTCGTAGTAAAAGCCGTCCTCGCTGTCCCAGAGGCCGGTGCCGCCGAGGGAGTTGATGGCGTCGCAGATGTTGACGAAGTGTTCGAAAAATTTCGACGCGATATCTTCGTAGGCAGGCTTTTCTAACGCGAGTTCGAGCGCCATCGAGAGCATGGTGAGGCAGAAGGACGCCATCCACGCGGTGCCATCTGCCTGATTGAGGTGGCCGCCGCCGGGGAGGGCGTGGGAGCGGTCGAAGACTCCGATGTTATCGAGTCCGAGGAAGCCACCGCCGAAGACGTGGCGGCCGGCGACGTCCTTGCGGTTGACCCACCAGGTGAAGTTGAGCAGGAGTTTCTGGAAGGCGCGTTCGAGAAATAACAGGTCGCGGTTGCCTTTTTGATCGGAGATTTTATAGACCCGCCAGACGGCCCAGGCGTGGACGGGAGGATTCACGTCGGAGAAGTTCCACTCGTAGGCGGGGAGTTGGCCGTTAGGGTGCATGTACCACTCGCGGAGCAGGAGCAGGAGTTGGTGTTTTGAGAACTCTGGATCGACCGCGGAGAAGGGGATCATGTGGAAGGCGGTGTCCCACGCGGCGAACCACGGGTATTCCCACTTGTCCGGCATTGAGAGGATATCACGGGCGAAGAAGTTCTGCCAATCCGCGTTGCGGCCCTTCATCCGGGCTTCTGAGGGAGTTTCGTGGTCGCCCTTCAGCCAGTCTTCGACGACGTAGTAAAAGAATTGTTTGGTCCATAACAGTCCGGCGTAGCCCTGGCGGCAGATGAGTCGCTCGTCCTGGGAGATGCCGGGTGGGATGACCTCGTCGTAGAATTCGTCACTCTCGGCAATGCGTTGCGCGAATACTTCGTCGAATTCCTCGAAGCCCGCGAAGCCGTTGGTCTCCTGGGTCGAGTGCAGGCGGCAGCGGACGGTGACAGATTTCCCGGCCGGGACCATGAATTTTAGATGCGCGGCAGCCTTGGTGCCCGATGCGGTGGGGGAGACGGCGGATGTGTCGTTGTGAATCAGATAGCGGTGGAAGGCATCCTTGACGTAGGGCGTGGGGTTCTCGGTGCCGAAGACGGTCTGGTAGTTCGTTTCGTTTTCGGTAAAAATCCACGGCGCGGGCTTGGGGAAATCCGGGGAATCGACGAGCATGCGAAATTCTCCGAGCGATTCGTGCTGCGCGTTGATCGACGTGCCGTCGCCGGTGATAGAAGGTTTTTTGAGCGGTGCCTCGCGGTTGTTTTTCCAGCTCCAGATGTTCCGGAACCAGAGGGTGGGCAGCACGTGGATAGGCGCGGACCGGCGGCCGTGGTTGGTGATGGTGATGCGCCAAAATAGATCTTCGGGTGTGCGCTTGGCGACTTCCTGGACAACGTCGAAGTAGTTGCCATTTTCGAAAATCCCCATGTCGGCGAGTTCCAGCTCGGGGCCGTGGCGGCCGATGGCTTGGTTTTTTTCCCGGAGGGCCGTGTAGGGATACATGGCATGCGGGTATTTGTAGAGTGCCTTGGTGTAAGAGTGAGTGGGTGTGGAATCGAGGTAGTAGTAACATTCCTTCACGTCTTCGCCGTGATTTCCCTCGTTGCCGCCGAGGCCGAAGAGGCGCTCCTTGAGAATCGTGTCATTGCCATTCCAGAGGGCCGGGGCGAAGCAAATCCGGCATTGGCGGTCGCTCCAGCCCTGCAAGCCATCTTCTCCCCAGCGGTAAGCGCGGCGGCGGGAGTGATCGTGGGGAAATGCTGCCCAACTGTTGCCGTGGTCCGAGTGATCCTCGCGGACGGTGCCCCACTGGCGCTCGCTGAGGAATGGCCCCCAGCGCCGCCATTTCATTTTTCTCGCCTTGTCCTCGGCGAGTCGCTCCTTTTCACGATTCATCTGGCGGGGCGCGCTGCTGACGTTTTTACTGGCGGAGGGTCGCGCGGACTCGGAAGAAGAATTTAGGCTGGCCGAGGAAATCCGGACCGAGCTGCCACGTGGTCCGGGATTGGGTGGCGGATAGTGGCACGGTGGAAGGCTGCGTGAGTGCGGCGGTGTCAGTGCGCCAGGTCAGGAGATCGGCGGAGGCTTCCGCCGCGAGGATGGCGTCGTCGGCGGTGCGGGCGTGGTCCACGGTGTAGGTGTGTGCGCTTGCGTTGAAGGTGATGCTCGGTGCCGAGCCCGACTGGGCGTCGCTGGTGCCGAGCGCGTATTCGATCAGCGCAAGGAGCCCATCTGCGTCGTCGTCTGCGCTTGGGTTGCCGATGAAGGGGACGGCGTCGCTCGATCCGGGGTTGCCGCCGGAGGCTGTGCTGGCTCGCCAATTCACGGGGTTATTATGATCGGGATTTGTCCCCGGAGCGAGTAGGACGAGGCTCGGTCCCTGGCCGTTTGGCGTAAGCGGCCACGGCGCGGCGTCGTCGTAGGTGAAGCTCCGGATGGTCCCGGATGGGCCAGTGAGAGTGAGCAGTTCGCCATCGTTCTTTAGCCCAGTGCTGTTGAGGAATTGCGCCTGTTGGATGACCAGCCGTGCACCGGCGGCCAGCGTCGTGCCGGACGTGAAGGCGAAGTCAACGCCAGCGGTGAAAGAGCAGCCGGTGAGATCAATCGTCTGCACTCCGATGTTCATCAGCTCGATGAACTCCGTGCCGCCGCTCGTTGCTGGCTTATACATCAGCTCGCTGACTACTACATTCGCCGGGCTCGCCGGGACGATCCCGCCGCTGCCGGTGATCACGATGCTGTCGGTGCCGACGACCGCGCCATCGTGGTCGTAAGCGACGAGCGTGACCGTGTTCGCGCCGCTTGCGACGGGCACGGTGACGGTCCATGAATCAGCGTCGAGCCACGTGAGAGGCAGCGGCTCGGGCGAGCCGCTCAGCCGGATTTCGCGCACGTTGATCCAGCCATCACCCGCGAGCAGCGTGGTCGAGGCAAGGGTCGAAAAAGCTGCACCGCCGTTTGTCGTGATATTGAATGGAACCACTGCGGGAAGTGCGCCCAAGGCAAAGCTGGAGCGCGCGGCGATGTAGCTGGCGTAGTTGCTGTAGTTTTCGCCGGTGTGGCTGGCATAATGATTGATCCACGGCGTCATCGGCGCGCTTGCAAATGCGGTCTGACACAAGTGCCGCACATGTCCGTAGAAGAGCCGCGAGAATTTCGGACGGGCGGCGATTTTCTTGAGGGCCGACGTGCTCGGAAGCAGCGGGGTGTTGCTCGCGTTGAAGAAGACGTAGACGCCGTTCCAATCCCACGGGATCGCGAGCACTTTCCCCGTGCCGGGCGGCGAGTAGAAATTGATATTGTGCGGATTCCCGTTCGGGAAAGCGTAAGCGTCGCCGATGCCGCAAAGGCTTTGGAGCGCGAACACCCGCATCCATTGATCCACGTCGATGGTCGCCTCCACTTGCTGATCGAGCGTCGGGCCTGCGGGCTGGCTAAAGGCCTGGCACATCGCCACGATTTTCGTGAAGTCGTCGCTCGCGCGGTTCGATGTGATTTTGATGCTGTGGCGGTAAAGCTCAGGCTTTGTGCCGCCGTCGCCTTGGTTGGTAAGGTCGAACGAGGGAATCCAGCCAATCGTCGCGGACGACGGATTTTTGCGGGTCTCGGGATTGCCGTCGCTCGACGCCGGATAGACGCGAATTCCTTCCATTTTGAAGGCGGCTCCAGTGCTTCCATCCGGCGCGGCATCATCGAAATAGCTGGAATCGAACTGAGTGATCTCAAGTCGCGCCGGCCCGGTGCCGACCGCGCCGCCGGAATAGACCGGGCCGATCATCCACGTGATATCGTCGTAATTTTCCGGGATGCCGCCTGCGGCATTGATGAGGTGTTTGACAACGATTTCATTTCTACCGCTCAAACGGAAATACGCCTTGTCCGCCACGCCGCGGAAGCGGTGATCCGCCGGGAAGTAGAGGTTGAAGGCGGCACTGGCGGGATTTCCTCGCGTGAACATCGAGCCGTGCAGCCGCAGCTCGGTGTCGTAGAAAACCTCGTTCTCGTTTTGCACGATGGTGCAGCCACGCCGCGCCTGGCTCATCATGTCGATTGCCACATACATCGCGTTCGCGTCGGCGGCGGTCATCGTCATCCGCAGCGTCTGGCGTCCGGCGCTGGCGCGGCCATCCTGCACTTGGATGAGTGCTCGCGAGTTGACTCCGGCGGCGGGCCACGCGGCGAGGGTGGAATTTGCGTCTAGCCCTTCGAGATAGAACTGAATGACCGCGTTTGCGGCTTGGCCGGGGATCGTGCCAGCCCAGCGCCCATCGGCCCCGAGCGCCATTGCCACCGTGGCGAAGGCGGCACCATTCACCGAATATTTCAGCGCGATGGAGGCGACGCCCTGCGGATCGGAGGCCCGTGCGGAAACCGTGATTGCTTGGTTCGCCGAGGGGATCACAGGGCTGTGCCGCACGCCGGCAAAGGTCGGGCCGAGATTTGTGGCAAACGTCGAATTGACCGCGCCCGGCGTGCCGCTTGCCGTAGGCTGGGCGAGGATCACGGTCTTCGCCACTTTGTTGTAGTAGAGCTCGCAATGGAGTTGCGGCGAGCCGCGCAGCCACTTGGCGCGAAAGCTGATCCGGTAGGTGCTCCCATTTACCACCGGCACGAACGCGCCCGCGGCTTTGAGCGAGGTCTCCAGCCCGTTCGGATGATAGTTGGTCGTCGAGCTGGCCACGATTTTCAAGACGTTGCCGCCGCCGTCGCTCACGACGCTGGATTGATCGTGGGTTCCGAGCAGCCGCCAGTTTGCCGTGCCGCTCGTGAAGCTGCCATTCTGCATGAGTTGACGGTTCGAGCCGGCCGGATTTTCAATGACCGACACGTCGTCGATCAGCGCCTCGCCGGTATCCAGCAGGCCGAGGCGTAGCTCGTGAAAACCGTTGATCGGCGGCGTGTGGGTGGGCGTCACTGCGATCTGGTCGAAGGTGTAATTCTGCCAGCCCGAGCGAGCCGTTTCGTCGCTCGCGGCCCACGCTTCGGGCGCGGAATTGTCGGCGAAGGGGTTGCGCAGCTCGAGCGACGAGCCGCCCGCATCGGCGAATTGCGGCCACGGACGGCGGTCGCGGTAGAAGACCTCGTTCACCATGTTGCCGAAGGTGTCCTGCAGCGCGACGCGCTCCCCGGAGTCGGAAAGATTTCCGCTGAACGGCCCAAGCGCGGTGACGCCGGGATGCGCGGTGTTAAAGGCCGCGACATCCTTCGCGATCACGATGAATGCGCCCGGTGCCAGACTGCTGGCTGCGGGAAAGGTGAAGCTGATCCCGCCGTCCAATTGCCAGCCGGAAAGATCGACCGCCGCGCCGGACCGGTTGAAGAGCTCGATCCACTGATCCGCACTTTCCACAAACGGCGTCGCGCCGTCGCGATACTGCGGGCGGCGGTGATACATGATTTCGTTGATCACCACGCCCGTCGGGAGCACGATGTTATTGGCCGCGCCGGGCGTCTCCTCCGCGACGTTCACGGTTTCAAGAAATTCGCCTGGTAGCAGTCCCGCGCTGGTGGTGCGCCGCGCTTGGTGGCGCACTTTTACCCGCGCCGCGTCGAGCACTTTGACGATGCCCGGATTGTAGAGAAAGAGCCGCTCGCCATTGACCGGCGTGAAGCCGAGTTGCGCCGCGCTTAGTGTGAGAAATCCGCCTGCCGCGAGCGTCTGTGCGGGGAGCGTCGCCTGCCCGCCGAGTTCTCCGGCGATGACGTAGTCGCCGACCGCGAAAGCCGTTGTCCCATGATTGCGAAGCTCGAGCCACGGCGACGCCGCGCCGGAAGCCGTGAGTTCATTGATGACGAGCGGCACATCGTGGTTCGTCGCGCCGCTCGCGAGACTCTGGATATCCGGGCCGCTCAGCACAGTGTGCCAGATCGTGAGGTCGTCCGTGCGCCCGTCGAACCAAGCCATGCCCCCGCCGCTGTTCGACCCGAAGAGCCAGCGCGTCCCGCCTGTCCATAGTGAGCCGATGGTGAGGCTCGGCCCTTCTTCGACCCCGTTGACGTAGAGCCGCATCGCCCCGCCGTTCTGGGCGGTGATCGCGACATGATACCATGTGCCCGCCACCGCCACCGTCGTGCCTGTGACCGTGCGCGTCGTGCCATCGTAGGTGAAGTGCTCGAACTTTCCCGCAGCGGACATTCGGAGCTGGTGGGAGAAGGAACTCGTCGGCCCGCTCGCATCCGAGCGCACGATGATGCTTTGCGCGCGAATCACGTCCGCCTTTACCCACATCGCAATGGTGTAGGCCGTAGGATCGGTTTCGTCGGCGACATTCACCAAATCGTCCACGCCATCGGTTTTCAATGATTGCCCCGTGCCGAGCACGGTGGGAGTTTCGCTGGAATAGGTGGCTCCGCTGACCACGCCGTGGCGCGCATTGGCCGATGCGTCCAGCACGGTGCCCTCAAACGGATAGTAACGCTGCGCATACACCGGCTCCGGAGTTGAGCTGGGCGCCTCCGAATTCGCCACGCCTGGCGTGCCGCCAAAAAATATACTGCTCCGCCACGACTGCGGCTCCGAACTCGCAGAAGTCTCGCGGGTCTTCGAAAGCGTCGCCCCGGAGCCATCCGCCGCCACCGGCCACGGAAAGCGGTCGTCGTATGCCACCTCATCCATCAGGCGGGAGTTCTTGTTTTTCAGCGTCACGCTCTCGCCGCTATCTGCAAGCACGTTGGTGAACGGCCCAAGCGCTGCCACGCCCTTCGCAGCCGTGAAGGCACCCGGATTTGCCGCAATGATCAGATAGCCGCCGCCGGGGATGACCGTCCCTGCGGGAAAGACGAAATCTACTCCGCCATCCAGCCGCCAGCCCGAGAGATCCACATCCACCGCGTGCTGGCTGTGCAACTCGATCCACTCTCCTTCGGTCTGCGCCACCGTGGGGTGGTATTGGAGTTCGTTGAAAACGACTACCGGCTCGACTGCCAGCACCCTAGCAGCCAGGACGGCGAGAGTGATGAGGGAGATGAGAGGTTTAATCATGATCAGGAGTGTTGTTCGAAAGTGAGCTTACCGCAGGTGTGATCTGCGCCGGGTGTTTCATTAATCCGTAGAGTGCGGAATCGTTCAGGTGGGTTACAAAGCCCTTACACTCGTCGTTTTCATTGCCGAAGCAACGATTTTTCTACTTCACTCAAGCAAACTTCCGCGATTGGCGAAAACTTAGCGGCGGATTTTTGTATGGTGTGAGTTGCGGCGGGCGGTGGTGGTGGCGAAGGCGAGGTGGTGGTTGAACCGGTTCATGGCGTCGTGGAAGTCTTTGAAAGTCGATTGCCGGAGGTTTTTACGATGGCGTCTCCAATGGTGGAAAATACCCACGACGCTGCGTC